>DAOUSD010000234.1 GCA_030627405.1 Deltaproteobacteria bacterium | reverse complement strand
TGCTCGTGTCAAGGGAACTGCTACAGAATACAGGGGATCTCTTCAACTGGTCATTAAAAATATAGAAGCGTGTTCAGCAGACTCAATTGATCCTTCAGACTTTCTGCCTGAATCCAAATTTAACAAAGATGCCATGTTTGAGCGCCTGTTAAAATTAACTAAAACCATTGAAACCTTGTATTTAAAAAATCTTCTTGAGGCTTTCTGGAATGATGATGAATTTGTTTTCAAATTTAAGAGAGCACCAGCGGCAAAAAAAATGCATCATGCATACATAGGCGGCCTTATTGAACATACACTCTCTATGGCGCGGCTTGCCGATAAAATTGCCGAGCACTATCAATATATTGGAATTGACCGGGATCTTCTTATTACTGGCGCAATACTCCACGATATTGGGAAAATAAGGGAATTCGACTATAAAGTTAAAATAGATTATTCAGACGAAGGAAGGCTGCTTAACCATATCGTCATAGGCGTCCGGATGATCGAGGAAAAACTCGAAAATATTAAAAATTTTCCTGATGAACAGGCATTATTAATCAAACATATGATTGTAAGCCATCATGGAACAAGAGAGTTTGGTTCTCCTGAACCACCCAAAACGATTGAGGCTGTATTACTTAACTATATTGACGAGATAGATTCAAAGGTGAACGGCATACGGGAATTTATTGACAGAGAAAACCCCGGTGAAAAATGGACTTCCTTTCACAGATTGCTGGAACGTTTTTTTTACATAGGAAATAAGAAAGCTATTAGCCATTAGCTGTTATAGACTGTCACAGTTTGATTTTTTAAGCTAAAAGCTAATTGCTAAAAGCTAACTGCTTAACAAAGTATAATTCCATAGACAAGAACAAAGAAGTAACTGATTAAAATGTTTATAACTCTCGAAGGCATAGAAGGTTCAGGCAAGACGACTCAGATAAAGCATATAGCTGAATTCCTGCAGAGTAAAGGACAGGACTGCGTTATAACCCGGGAGCCGGGAGGTACGAAGACCGGAGAAAAAATTCGGGCTATCCTTCTTGATCCCGAAAGCAGAGATATGGATCCTCTAACTGAGCTTCTTCTGTATATGGCAGACAGGTCTCAGCATATTAAGAAATTTATATATCCATCCTTATCTTCAGGTAAAACCGTTTTATGTGATCGTTATTATGATGCCACGGTTGTTTATCAAGGCTTTGCAAGGGGACTTGATATAGAACTTATAAACAGGTTGCATGAATTGGTCTTTGAAGATTTAAAACCCGACATAACGATTCTTCTTGACCTGCCACCTGAAACAGGCTTAACGCGGGCATGGGAACAAATAGAAAACGGCTCAAGGACTGCCCTTGAAACCCGTTTTGAAAAAGAAACACTCTCATTTCACCAAAAGGTAAGAGCCGGCTACCTTGAGCTTGCTAAAAAAGAACCCTTGAGATTCAGAATTGTTGATGCATCAAACGATAAAAATCAGGTCGGAAATGATATAATAAAGATTTTATCTGAAGTTAAGAATATCAGTAGACTATAACCTTTGAACCTTGAACCTGGAACCTGGAACCGATCATTTTGGATATAAAGCCAATGATTCATTCTATCTTAGCTGCCATAGGCAATACACCGCTGGTGGAAATAAGGAAATTAAACCCGAATCCAAAGGTTAAGATACTTGCAAAACTGGAATATTTTAACCCGGGAGGTTCAACAAAAGACAGAACCGCTCTTTATATGATTGAAAAAGCGGAAAAATCCGGTTTACTTACACACGACAAGACGGTTATCGAGGCTACAAGCGGTAATACTGGAATAGGACTAGCTCTGGTATGTGCTGTAAAAGGGTATAAACTGCTGTTAACAATGTCTGAGTCTGTAAGCGTTGAAAGACAAAAAATCTTGAAGGCCCGCGGTGCTGAAATTTTATTGACCCCGGGTCATCTTGGAACAGATGGTGCCATTGAGGAGGCATATCGTCTGGCAAGAGAAAACCCGGATACGTACTATATGACAGATCAGTTCAATAATGAAGCCAACTGCCTAGCACACTATCATGGAACAGCCGAAGAAATCTGGGAACAGACCAAAGGCAATGTATCAATGATTGTTGCGACCATGGGAACAACCGGTACGCTCATGGGCGTCTCAAAAAGAATGAAAGAATACAACCCTGATATAAAAATAATCGGTGTAGAACCCTACCTCGGCCATAAAATCCAGGGCCTAAAGAATATGAAGGAGGCATACCGTCCGGAAATTTTTGAAAAAAAACGTCTTGATAAAATAGTCAATATCGAAGACGAAGAAGCCTTTGAAATGACAAGGAAACTTGCAAAAGAAGAAGGCATATTCGTCGGCATGAGCAGTGGTGCGGCTATGGCTATCGCCGGAAAAGAAACTGAAACCATGACTGAAGGTACAATAGTTGTAATATTCCCGGACGGTGGTGAGAGGTACCTCAGCACACCACTTTTTGCAGTACAAGACAAAGTCGGCCTTCAATTCTTTAATACAATGAGCCGGACTAAAGAACCATTTGATCCGATTCAGCCGGGGAAGGTTTCCATATATTCATGCGGCCCTACAGCACACGCCAGAATGGACATGGGAGAATGCCGGCGTTTTGTCTTTGCCGACCTTCTAAGCCGTTATCTTGATTTCAGAGGCTATTCTGTTACCCACATCATGAATATAACTGATATGGATGACAAAACCATAAATGGTTCTGAAAAAGCGGGTCTTTCTCTCTCTGAATTTACAGAAAAATACATTGATTATTTTAAAAAAGATCTGGCCGACCTTAACATTAAACCTGCCACGGAATATCCAAAGACAAGCGAACATGTCGAAGATATGGTCTTGCTGGCTGAAAAACTCGTTAACAAAGGATTTGCATATGAAAAACTCCGTTCGCTGTATTTTGATATTTCCCGTTTTTCAGATTATGGAAAACTATCAGGTATTGACTTAAACAAGATAAAAATCGGGGCAACAGTAGATCTGGATGAATATGAAAAGAACAATCCACGAGATTTTACTCTTTTCAAACGATCCAGGCTCTCAGAGCTCAAAAGGGGAATATATGTCAAGACAGACTGGGGTAATGTTCGCCCGTCATGGCATATACAGTGTGCTGCCATGTCCATGAAATATCTTGGCGAATTCTTTGATATCCATACCAGCAGCAGAGCGCTCGTATTTCCCCATCATGAAAATGAAATAGCTATAGCTCAATCCTTAACCGGCAAGCCCCTGGCCAAATACTGGATACATTGTGATCAGGTTCTGATTAACGACAAGAACCTGGGTAACAAAAAAAACAGGCTTACTCTTGAAGAACTCTATGATCTCGGCTTTTCCGGAAGAGAAATAAGGTACTGGCTTTTTTCAAGCCATTACAGAAAACCCATTAATTTCTCAGTCGAACGGCTCGAATATGCCAAACATTCCTTAAAACGACTTGATATCTGTATTAATTCTTTGATGAATTTAAAAGAAGAGCTTTCTTATCCTGAACTTGACCAGCTTATTTATGATATTAAACATGGCGTTATTACCGCCATGGACGATGATCTGAATATTTCAGCAGCACTGGCTTCGATTTTTAATACCATAAAACAAATAAACATATTGATCCTGAAAAAAATGCTCGGCAAAAATGATGCCTCCAAGATTATAGATGCATTTAGAAATATTGATTCAGTGCTGGGAATATTTAACTTTGGAAATGAATCTTCAAATCCTGAAATCCTGCGCCTGATTGAGGAAAGGAATAAGGCCAGAGCAGAAAAAAACTGGGATCTTGCTGATAATATACGTGAACAGCTAATATCCCTTGGAGTTACAGTGAAAGACCAGAAAATTATTAATCAGAGGAAATCATGAAACCAATATATTTTCCATTTACATATATTTCCGAACCGGTTTTAGAAGGGCTTTCCGCCTTTTTCAAACAGGTTGTCGTTTACCAGCCCTCAAATCTAAAAATACCTGAAAGTATGCAAAAAGCGGCTGATAGCGATTTACTTGAAATTCGTATTCCAGTTAAGGGGGATGAGAATAAAATTGATAATATTCTCAAAGACTACAAAAGTTGGGCAAACATTCATCAGGGAAGCGAAATGGCTTTTTTTAAGACCAG
>DAOUSD010000083.1 GCA_030627405.1 Deltaproteobacteria bacterium | reverse complement strand
TTGACCTGTTGATTAAGTTCTCTAAAATCTCTCATTTCCACTCCTTTTTAATGCTAACGGCTAAACGCTAACAGCTAATGGCTAACCGCACAGGTCGCAATTATTCAAAGGACTCCAAATATAACAAAAAATATGATAAATTATATCACTTAGTTCCGAAATTTATACCATTAAAAGTCATATCCTTTAACCATGAACAGTTACTAAAAATCTCTTATATCTTTTGATGTCTGTATTGTCAAGAAATTACCATTTAATTCCTATTCCCGAAACCGGCCGACTATAAATAATATAAAAAAAATAATGGACGATAATATTACAATGGTTGCGCCTGCTGCAAGGTCTGCATAATATGAAAATAACAGGCCTCCTACTGTGGATATCAAAGCAACTGCTATGGCAATTGCAATCATTGGAATATAGCGATCAGTTATTTGTGAAGCTGCTGCTCCGGGTATTACAAGAAGAGCCGAAACAAGAATTATTCCTATAATTTTTATGCTGATTACAACTGATATCGCAAGTATTGTAAGAAAAAAATGATCCAGAAAAGCTACCGGCATTCCGCTAACAAGCGCAACCTCTTTGTCAAATGAAATAAACAGCAATTCCTTGAAAAACAAAAAAATGGATATGAGGACAAAACCTCCCAACAATGCAATAATTATTAAATCCTTACTGGTAATTGCAAGTATGTTGCCAAAAAGATATCCGAAAAGATCTACATTGTATTGATCTGACATACCAATAAAAATAACCCCGAGCGCCATAGCAAAAGCAAAAAAGATTCCTATGGCTGTGTCGGCGCTTAATTTTCCATGCCTGCCTATGTAGCCGATTGCATTGGAGACGGCTATTGCAAATATAATGGCTGTAAAAGCAGGGGAGATGCCGAGAAGAAATCCTAAGGCAATGCCGCCGAATGCTGAATGCGCCACACCAACCCCCACAAATGATAAACGACGGAGCACAACAAAAAATGACACTACAGCAAGAACCGGGCTCAACATTATACCGGCCATAAAGGCATTCCGCATAAATTCAAGGTTAAAAATTTCAATCATTATGTTCATGTTTCTTAAAACATGTTGCGCATCTGGAATCGTGAACCATAACTTTCAGGTTTTTTCCATAAACCTTTTGCATTATTTCAGGTTCAAAACAGGAATCCGGTTCACCATGATAGTGAATCTCTAAATTCAAGCATGCTATGCGATCCGCATGGGCAGTAATAACTCCTATATCATGTGAAACCATTATTACCGATATATTCATTTCATCTCTAAATTTGGCCAGCAGTTCATAAAAATCTTCCTGGGCAACACTGTCAACTCCTGTTGAAGGCTCGTCCAGTACCAAAAGCTTGGGCTTTGATGCCAATGCACGGGCAATATGAACTCTCTGCTGCTGGCCTCCGGATAACATTCCAAAAGATTTTTCCGCATGTTCAGCCATATTTATCCTGGCCAGCATCTCCATTGCAACTTCCCTGCTTTTGCTTCCTGGTCGTTTAAAAAATCCAATCCTGTTATATAAGCCCATTAAGACTACATCCAGAGCTGTAACCGGAAAAGATCTGTCAGCTTTGGAAATCTGAGGCAGATATCCGACTTCAAGTCTGTTGTGCTTGTCAGGCCTGTGCCCGAATAATTTCACCACACCTTTTTGAGGACGAACCAGTCCCAAAATAACTTTAAGCAGGGTTGATTTTCCACCACCATTAGGACCTACTATGCCAAAGATCTCACCCTGGTAGCACTTCAAGCATATAGACTTTAGCACCCATTTATTGTAATAACCGACCCAGACATCTTGAAGCTCCGCATAAACTTCTTTTTTATTTCCGATATCTGCTCCATGCTCTTTCAAAGCATTGCCTCCTGCAAGACCCTAAGGTTATATTTCATAAGGTCAAAATAACTGTTGCGGCCTTTTATATCCGGCCCGCCCATTGGATCAAGAAAGAGCACTTTAACATCCGCTTCTCTGGCAATTACTTCTGCAACCTTTGGATTCAACTGTGGTTCAGCAAACACAGCCCGAATATCATGCTTTATTATAAGAGAAACAATTTTCTTTATATTTCTCGGCGTAGGGTTTCTTCCGGGAGCCGCTTCAATCACACCAACAGATTCAAGTCTGTATCGTCTTGCAAAGTAATCCCATGCAGGGTGAAAGCAAACATATTTTCTAATTTTGAATTTTTCAACCGTCGAACTTATCAAGTCGTGAAGACTATCTAATTTATCTAAATACGCTAAGCCATTGTGCTTATAGTATTTCATGTGCTTGTTATCAATCTTACAAAGGACTGAAATGATTTTATTAACCATCAATTTCGCTATGTTCGGATCAAGCCATATATGAGGATTGGCAAAGCCCGACTTTGTATCTGAAATATCTTCGTCACCATGATGATGTTTTGACAACTTTATCAGAGAAATTCCATCGGATAATTTCACTGTATGTAGCTGATTTTTTGACAATCTGACAAATTTTCCTGCCCATAATTCAAGACCGGCCCCAATCATAAAAAAAACACGTGCCTCGGAAATCTTTTTTAACAAACTTGGTTTTGGTTCATATGTGTGAGGACTTGCGCCAGGAGGAATAACGGTAGTCACATCAACATACATGCCTCCAACCTGCCTTACCATGTCTGCAACCGGAAAAATGCTGGCAATTATCGGAATTTTTTCTCCAAAGCACTTAGAAGCTTGCAACTGAATAGCGGAAAAAACAAATATAAACAAAACCAGGATACGCAATATTTTTATTTTCATAAAAAGCCCCTCAATGCTGCCGAGCGATAAGTTGCGTGGTAGCTGTAAACCGTGAACGGTTACAATACTTGTAAGTCTGATTTTGTTCAAGAAGCAAATAAAATTTTATTTTTCCCTAAAAATTATTGATACCTATAATCATTCAGCAATTCTAATTATGGCATTTTTCCTTTTACAATTGTGCGTTACAGGGGTTTTAACTGTTCAGTTCTATAACTTTGAGTTTTTTGTATCAGGTATACTTCTTTTTGTTCCAGATGTATTATGCGCTCATTAAGCTGATTAAAGGGTTGGCTGTCATTCGCTTTTTGCCTTTTAGATACGGAGTCGCCTGCAGTTCCCATAGCTTTGAAAATTTCACCTATAGAAACAACCCCGGCAGATGAGGGTCTTTCAATTGGAAGGGGATTTGGGGGAACGGATTCCTCTTTTCTATCGTGGAACCTTTGTAAAAACTTTACGCTTTGAATAAAATTATCTAGAACTTATAATGTCTCTCTATCCAAGACATATATTCTCCGCTTTTAACTTTATCTACCCAACCTTTATTATCTATATACCATTTAATGGTTTTTCTTATTCCTGATTCAAACGATTCATCAGGATGCCATCCCAATTCTTTTTGCAGTTTGCTAAAATCAATGGCATATCTTAGATCATGACCTGGCCGATCTTTTACAAAGGTTATCAGGTCCCTTCTTGGCATACTATCATCTCTGGGCACCATCTCATCTATAATATCACAAATCATAGTTACAATATCTATATTTCGCATTTCACAGTTGCCGCCGATATTGTATGTTTCTCCACATTTTCCATTTTTCATTATTAACCA
The DNA here is from genome assembly GCA_030627405.1 of Deltaproteobacteria bacterium. Classification (GTDB taxonomy): domain Bacteria; phylum Desulfobacterota; class Desulfobacteria; order Desulfobacterales; family ETH-SRB1; genus B13-G4. The sequence continues at coordinate 3,341 of DAOUSD010000083.1, read as the reverse complement.
AACAGCTCTGCAATGGTCCTTTACATACAGCCAGTCTCTTACATTCCTGCCATCACCGTAAACCGGAAGGGGCTTTCCTTCAAGGGAATTTAGTATAATAAGAGGGATTAGTTTTTCAGGAAACTGATATGGGCCATAATTATTTGAGCAATTGGAAATGGTTACCGGCAAAGAGTATGTTTTATTGTAAGCCCTTACAAGGTGGTCGGAAGATGCCTTTGAAGCTGAATATGGACTATTAGGACTGTAAGGCGTAGCCTCGGTAAAAAAGCCCGCCTTTCCAAGAGAACCATAAACTTCGTCAGTACTTATATGGTGAAAAAGGGCCACTTTTTTCCTGGAAAGTTCAAGCAGATTAAATGTGCCGAAAATGTTTGTTTTTATAAAAGAATCCGGCTCGGCAATAGATCTGTCAACATGCGATTCAGCAGCAAAATGGCAAACAGTATCAATTTTATAATTATTAAAAATTTCTGACATGGCTCCAGGATCACATATATCTGCCTTAATAAAATCATACCGTTCAGAAAATCTTTCAGCAATTCCTGCCAGGTTTTCAGGATTTCCGGCATAGGTCAATTTATCAACGTTTATTATCCGTCCAGTAAAATCAGGTTGTTCAAGCATATAATGAATGAAATTCGACCCAATAAATCCACAACCACCTGTAACTAGAATATTTTTCATAAAATCACCGGAACTTTTTTGAGAAGTTGCTCAAAATAGCTATAACTAATTAATATTATTGCTAATCAAACAACCTTTGCCTCCTCATGAAGAGCCTTGACAAGTTCTGCTGCAATTGCCTGTGAAGAATCTCCTTTAATGATTCTTCCCCCCTCTCTCTCAGGAGGCAGTTTCATCGCCAAAACCTTTGCCCTTGGTTCACCGATCTCTGAAGCATCAATCCCTATATCTGAAAGAGACTTAATATCCAGGGGCTTTCTTTTTGCCTTCATGATTCCCGGAAGAGAAGCATAGCGCGGCTCGTTCAGCCCTTTCTGCGTTGTAAAAAGAGCCGGCAATGGAGTCTCAAGAACTACGGTTCCTCCTTCGACAGTCCGGCAACATCTGATCTTTCCGTCAGCTATTTCCTCTTTTACAACAAGAGAAATATTGGGGATACTTAAAAATTCCGCTAAAGCTGTGCCGACTTGAAAATTATCATCATCAACAGCTCGCTGGCCGGCAATAATAAGATCAAACTCTATATTTTTCAGGGCTGCCGCAAGAATGCGTGCAATGCCCAGTCCATCACAGTTATCTGCTGCCGGACTTTTTATCAGCACCCCCTTGTCTGCTCCCATCGCCAAAGCGGTTCTTATTGCCTCAACAGATCTTTCCGGACCCGCAGAAATAATCGTAACTGTGCCTCCATGAGCGGACCTTATACGAAGAGCTTCTTCAACGGCATATTCATCATAAGGGTTAATGACCCACTTGATATCCTCAGTCTTTATGGATACTCCGTCATCGGCAATCCCGATAAATGATTCCGTAGCCGGAACCTGCTTCAATAATACAATAATTTCCACTTTCCATATCCTTTCGTTACAATGTATAATTATAAACTTTGACCAACAAGTAAAGTTACTTTGTTATAAAAAGATGTATATATTTTGAATTTAGATCTTTTTTTGAAACCGAACCATATTCGCTTTCAATATCGCTGAAAAGATTTTCCATTGTCTGCCCAAGTTTCCTGCTAATATCATAAGGGTCAAAACCTGTTTTTTCTGAAAGCCATTTTAAAAAAGATTCTTTCATTAATATGTTTGTTTTGTGCGGCTTTTCGCCGGATTCCCAGAGATTATCAAAAAACATCTTAAACTCATCAATATTAAGCGGGATAAGAGCATCTGAAAAACCAAGATGATGTCTTGCCCAGAGAGTCAACACTAAATTTTTATAGGTAAGTGAATCACTATAAGGAGGAGCGAAATTTACTGCCATATAAGAAAGAAGGCTGTCAAAAGCTATAATTTCATTTAATACTTTTTCAGCATACTTAATATCTTCAATAGAATAAAATTCCCTGTAGAGCACGCCCGTCTTGTAATTGTCATAATAAAGTGGCCTCTTTATCAATAGCCCGCCCAGAACACCTATCCACCCCTCTCCCCAGAAACTTAGAGGCAGTCTTTTTTTTTCAAACCAGCTAACTTTGCGCCATTTTTCAGCCCGCCTTTTAAGCTCCAGGACAAGCCCGTATCCCACCCTGAAAATTTTGGAAAGCGGAAACCTCTCTATCAATGCAACAGTACGATTTTCGTCGAGGTTACCGCCCTCTTCCGTCAATCGTTTCAGCCCGATACTTATATATCCACAGGTTTTTTTAACTATATAGTCTAAGTCTTCTTTATTCTTAATCACCCTTTGGTCGGCAACTATTATCTGATTTGCCAGACCTGCCAACTCGATCTGAATCTGCTGCAAAACATCATCTTTCTCTATCTTTTTCAAAGAGTCTGTAAAAAGGTTGTCTTCCTTGAGGATTCCTGTTGAATAATGTGGAATGGGAATATACAACCTCCCCTCAGAACTCTCTGCAATAAATTTTGCGCTCTGCCCGCTTAGAACCTCTGGTTTTAAAGGCTGATATATTCCTATTGCTTCATCAAACGGCAGGAAACCTTTTTCCGCAAGCCTGACATTCCGCAATCTAAAAGCCTCTTCTTCATATTCAGATGGTATAATACTAAAAGCCTCTATCAGAACATTCTGATAAATGTTGTGATCATAGCCTGCAAGCCTGTCTATAAATTTAGACAGAACTTCATTGCGAGTTTTTATAAAATTGCTATCTGATTCAGCGCCTGAAGGTAAATCAACAAATCTTATGTAAAAAACATCATCAAGCGTGAAAAAGTCATCACCAAAAATTGACGGATCCTGGTCGTGTTCCCTTATCTTTACCTCGATGTTCTTGAACAGATAGAATTCAATGAAATCAGTTTTTTTATTTAAAAACCACCTTACGAAACGCTGCGAATCAGCTTTAAGAAACAGGTCAAGCCATTTCGTAACATTGTTTATGCTGATTCTATCCTTTTCCCATACTTCTATATCAAGAATGTATTCCCACTGTTTGTCAGAGGCAAGAGACAAAAGCTGCAGAGAATCTTCTAACCCTATGTCGTTTATCAAAAAATAAAAATCTTCTTCCGGAAATGAATGAACAATAGCTGCCGGCTGCGGTGAATCCAGGATACGGTCCAAAGCCTTTTCAGCAGGTAGAGAAAGAATTTCTTTTCTCTGTCTGTTCAGGTTTTTGTGTAGTTCAACTGATCGTTCAAGTTCTTTGTCTTCGTTCATATATAACCTAAGTTAAGCGATTAGCT
>DAOUSD010000204.1 GCA_030627405.1 Deltaproteobacteria bacterium | reverse complement strand
CCAGGCTGCTGCTATAAGAACCGTCTTTGACCCCGGTATATCCCTTATCCTGCGATATCTGCCTCCAAAAAGGCTTTCCGGCAAGAGCCTTATGTTATATGAAAGGCCAAGTAAACTCATGAGGAAAAGAATCAAAAAAGAAGTAATACCCATAAGATAGGCGGCAATCAGGCCTGCACTGCCGGCAATTACAGCAAGAGCTGCGAGAAATACCTTATGCTTCCTGTAAAAAAGAGCCCTTTCAGGATCATTGTACTGATCGGCTTTGCTGCCGGTCATGTTGTTTAGTATGTGCATGGACAGAACATAAAGTATGGATATAAGAACATGAGGGGAATGGTGCTCAATTCCCTGCAACCTGGTACAGGCGTAACACAGGCATCCGGCACCAAGAGAAACATAGATATTCGTCAAAAGAAGTGATCGTTGTATTGAAAAAAATGCTTTGCGCCATCTCTGCTCTTTTTTAAAAAATAAAGATTCAAGACTTCTGTAAACTCTTTTTGTTATCCAGTTCGGAGTAGAAGCTCCTGCCGTTAATCCTATGTTTTCGGCTGAGGCAAGGGCTTTTAAATCAAGCTCATTTTCTGATTCAATGTGGTAAGAAGGTTTTCCTGATTCTTTTGCAATTTCAGCAAGCCTCTGGGTGTTAGCGCTGTTATGGCCGCCCACGACTATTACCGCATCTACTGACCGTGAGAGACGTTTTACTTCTGCCTGCCGCCTTGATGTAGAATCGCAAATAGTATTGAAGATTTTGTAGTGCGGGAATTTTTTGTTTGCCCATTTTTTTACTTTTTCAAAAAATTGTGTATTCTGGGTGGTTTGAGCAACAATGATGGCCTTTTCAAAGGCGGGAAGAGAATCGAGCTCATTAATATCATCAATAACATATCCCTTGCCATCTGAGTAGCCGAGCAGTCCTGTAACCTCCGGATGGTTCTTGTCTCCTAAAATTATTGATGTATAAGCCTGCCTGGCGTGTTTTTTTATAATGGTTTGCACCTTGATTACACGTGGGCATGTGGCATCTATTATTGTAAAGCCGGCTTTTTTCAGCTTTTCCTTTGCCTGGGGAGGAACTCCGTGTGCCCTTATCAGGACAGTGCCTGAACCGTGATCCGGTATATCCTCTATGACGGATATTCCCTTTTCTTTTAAAAGCTTCAGGACGTGTGGGTTGTGTATCAGAGGACCATATGTATAGATAGGATTTTCGTGTTTACTGGGCGCATCAAGAGCCATTTCAACTGCTCTGCGTACGCCCATGCAGAAGCCTGCGGTCTTGGCAAGTAATATTTTCATCTAATCAGGTCAGGTATTATTGAGATTATAAGCCGGCTATTTTTCCTTTAGATATATTTTATGATCTACAAGAGAAAGCGAATGAATACGAGCTTTTAAGAGTTTTTGTTCTCCAAATATGTTGTTTAATATAAGACCATCACCTTCGGGTTCGATTGTGTCAACGGCCTCCATGACCAGCTTTTCATCGTTTTCTTTAATAAGATAAGCATTTGCTTCACACATATTATTTTCCCCTTATTTATCCATAAAATTCTTCAAATTTTCCTGTATCAGTGATTCGATAAAATGCGGAAGTGGAATTGAGGATAACCCTACTATTTCAACATTTTCTTGAGTTAGCGGTATGAGAAGTTTTTTGGCGGGGCTGCTTGCTACGGCCTCTGCGATTTTTGGTGTTATTTCACCCATCATGGCATTCGCTAAAATTATACCGATAGGCCCTATGATAACATCAACGCTTTGTATGGTATGAGCAATGGCATTTTCTCCTGACGCACCACGATTTGCTCTTGCCTTAAGCATCAGGGATGTTGCTATAGCATTTGCACCTAAAGCTATAATTTCAACTTTTTCGCCAAAACATTCTTTGAGCTTCTTTATAATCGCGCTTCCTATCCCGCCGCCCTGTCCGTCAATTACGCATATTCGTTTCATTGTATGTATCTTTTCGGCACACTTTATTTTCTTGAGTTACACTTTTTTTTGATGTTGGTTTTTGCCTGCTTTCCATGCTCCAGCGTGGGAACCTATAATTTTTTAATTTTCAGCCTGCTTTTTCGTGCTTTTTTTGAAAGCCGTCTGCTAGGGCCCTTCTTTTTTGTTGTGGGAATCCAGCCACCTTTATTCTCACTGTCAACACCCTTTGCAGACATATATTCTGCCATGGCTATTTTTTCTTCAAACATCGGCGAGCTGATAGTGGAAGCCCCTTTAGAAGCCACTGCATTAACTATTTCCAAGTCTGAGCTGACAACTAAAGCTTTTTCCCTTTCTTTTGCGGCCATTTTTTTAATAACAGTATCGGCTGACTCACCTATGCGGGAAAACCTTATCTCGACTCCTTTTATTTTGTCCCTGTGCCGGGAGAAAAAAGGGGCATTCGTTCCGTCAAAGACAACGGTAATTTTGTGGCGCTTTATTTTTTTATACGCTGCAAGCATATTAAGCAGAGCTTCTCTCCCGAGTTGAATGTCCTGCCTGTCAAGGTCACTCAGGGTATTTGACTGGCGTATTAGATTGTAGCCATCAATAATTATATGAAGAGACATATTTTGACCTGTTCAACTCATCTCAGCCACAACAGGGAAACTTTTTTCCTGCCCAGGAGGGGCATTTGACAATAGCCAGGCAATTTATTGCCCGGTCATAGATACAAAATGCATTCAGTCCCGTTGGGACGACGGAATGCTTTGAATTAACTTTGTTGGGTTCTTGCGGTAGAAAAAAATTAACTGAAACGTTTTTTGATGAGTTTGTAAACTTCCTTTCTATGGATTATGCCAAAAATCAGAATATCATTACCGGCAACCTTAAAAACAATACGGTAATCTCCAACTCTCAACTTCCAGTAACCTTTAAGAGTTCTTTGCAATGGTTTCCCATAAATTTCAGGATGTTTACTAAGCCGTTCCTCGATAGATCTTCTGATCCTGTTCCTATTTTTGGCATCAATTTTAGGCAGGTCAGATTTCTTAACATTCGGATGATACTTGAGTTTGTATATCATAGCTTGTCAAGAAATCAGGATATTAAGACCATATCTCATTATGTGATAGCGCCTTAGAGTCATCCCAGGATTTTTCTCTTTTATCTGCAAATGCGGAAAGGGTGATATCCTCTTCAATTTTCAATGCCTCCTTAAGCAGATCCCTAACCTTGGCGGATAATGAAACATTATCCTTTTTTGCTAAAAGTTGGACATTTTGATAGAGAAAATTGTCCAAGACTACGTTTATACGTGGATTTTGAGCCGGCATAGTTTTTCCCTTACGTTTATATTAAGTTAATATGTAACAATAGTGACACACCATGTCAAACCAAAAAATGAAACCTTGTTTCAATCCCGTATAAATCCGGTCTTCAATTATTACAACCAACTGTTTTTTAGTGATTTTCAAATCTTTTACAAGAGCGAAATAGATACACCGTCATTGAAGATAGTTACGTTATTTATACACATTTCCGCGCCATCCAATTCGGTAAATTAAGACAGCGCGATCTTCGGCCTCAAATTTAATAATTATCCGTAAATTACCCTGTCGAATCCGATAAAATTCCTTCTATTTCCCTTTCATCTTTCGAATATTGATGTTTGCATTTTCTAAGAATATAACTTTTTCAATGGCTTTTCGAATTGTAGGATCAATAGATTCAATTGATGTTTTTTCTAAAAATTTGAGAGCCTGGTTAGTATATTTCAGCTTCCAGTTCATACCTGTATTTCTCGTTCATATACAGCTTTTTCAGAGCCCGGATCAGTTCCAAACATCGCTTCAAGCTCGGCTTGCTCTTCAGTATCAATTTCTCGCAGGCTGAATTCTTTTAATGTCTCAAGCATTGTTTCTCTGATCAAAGCTTGTAACTCCTGGATTGACAAATCAGATACTTTTGTCATAACATTCATCAGGTTACCTCTTCTTTATGTGGATATTCTTTATAAATCCGGTTTTCAATTCTCATAATAGGGTTTAATTCTCATGTCAAATCAGAACGATAGACAACCCAATTCGAGCACCTCCTTTTTTTCGCTTAACAAGAGCACAATTTTTGTCAAATTTTGGATACCACATTTTAACCTTGCCTGATTATATACAATAAAATCAACGTAGTGAACAACTCAAAAATTTTTCGAGGATACACCCTGTTTTTGGGCCTTCAACAGGTCCTCGAATTTTGGAACGTATATTGTGATCGACAATGAACCCCTATGTGTCAGGGTAGATGTCGCCTCAACACCTGAAATTGTAAATTTATTTTTGAGCGAACCCTAAGTTAGTCGTAGCGTCATTCCGGCTTTCGCCGGAATGACGAATGAGAAATACCACTCTCTTAAGTTAGCACTTATGGGAAACTTTCCGCCATATTGGCTCTATGGTAATTTCACAAGGCCGGAAGAAGGAAGGCGTATTAGTTATACGTTTACGACTGATAACACAGTGAACAGAAATTTGAAAACTCAAAAGCAACTTGTTAACAATCAGAGGTGGCGGGCATTTAAATTTAAAACGGCTGACTGTTT
>DAOUSD010000125.1 GCA_030627405.1 Deltaproteobacteria bacterium | reverse complement strand
TCAACAGGTCAATGAGGTAAAGAGGATGTTGAACAGTTTTATCCAAAAGCTAACCGCTAATGGCTAAAAGCTAACCGCACAGGTCGCATTTTTGTGTTTTTATGTATGCTTATTATATATGGAAAGACTCCCATTATACCTCGGAAGGTTGCAAATTGCATTTTTTCGAGGTATACCTTGGCAGAAGAAAAGGGTTTGATCTTTTCCACATAAGAAGGCTTTGAGGTAGATAAGTGTGCTTCCATCCGGCTGATAAAACGGTTTATTGACGAAAATGGGGTTATAAAATTTTCCCCAGGGGCGAGATTATAAAAGAAGGGATAGCATTCGACACCCCGGATGCCATATTCAAACGGTACTACAACATGTCTACGTTTAAGTTCATGCTAAAGCATTACAGACTGCGGGACCCAAAACTTATCCATGATATCGAGGTAAACATATGGGGGGATAATGAATAAAAAGATTCCACGAATAATAAATAGTGTGTTGGGATTTACGCTTATTGAATTAATGGTTGTTATTGTAATTTTAGGGATCCTTGCGGGTCTTATAGTCCCAAGGCTGATGGGACGGCCAGAGGAGGCAAGGCGGCTTAAAGCAAAGATGCAGATAGAAATTCTGGAAACTGCTCTTAAATTGTACAAACTGGATAGCGGCATGTATCCGGATACTGAGCAGGGATTGCAGGCGCTTGTAGAAGCGCCTGAGACAGGGACTCTTCCGAAAAAATGGCGCAAGGGCGGCTATCTTGAAAAGGGAAAGATGCCCAAAGATCCATGGGATAACAATTTTGTCTATCTTTGTCCCGGTGTTAATTATGACTATGATATTATGTCATACGGTGCCGACGGTTTGCCTGGAGGTGAAGAAAAAAACAAGGATATTAATAACTGGGAAATTGAATAGAGTCCATCCATAAACGCTATCCATCATGTTTTACTTAAGGGCTCGGTCAAAAATAAGTTGGTAGAATTTGCGCTCAAATTTGCCGTAGATTTCATTGATCTGATTGAGCAAAACCGCGGAATAGCGGGCTATTTCGAGGCCAATTTTACTAAGATCAGGTGCGAATGAAGATCGATGAAAGATATGGTGAAGTTGGGATGCAAAAATGCCAAGTTATTTTTGACCGAGCCCTAAGGCAAGACAAAGGTTTTACTCTCATTGAGCTGATAGTTGTGGTTTCACTTATCAGCATTATGCTTTTTTTGTATATCCCGAAATTCCAGGAAGCAGTTATGTTTGATAGTACAAAAAGAGTATCTCGCTGGATTATAGGTAAACTACAGGCTTTGAAGGAAAGTTCTGTAAACAACCAGAAGTTATATGTTTTTCACATTGATTTAGATAATAACAGAATGTGGGTGACAAATGAATTAATGTCGGAAGAAGAAATGCAAAATGCCGAACAACAAGGTTTTGAGCTTCCGGATGATATAAATTTGCTTGATGTTAAATATCCAGGTAAAGACAAGATGTTATCCGGGCGTGCAGATATTTATTTTTATAAAAAAGGATATTCCGATAAGGCATTGATTCATATTGAAGACAGCAGCAATAAACAGCTTTCTTTTCTTATAGAACCTTTTCTGTCTGCGGTTGAGCTGTATGAAGAATATGTGGAGTTTGAAAACTGACAAATCGCTGATACTACGGTCCGGCTTCTCGCTGCTTGAAGTTCTGGTGGCGATGTCCATCATTGCAATTGTCTTTTTAAGTATATTTAAGATGCATAAACAGACTATATCAATGAATCAGGCGGTAAAGTTTTACACCATAGCGCCGCTATTGGCTCAGAATAAAACAGAGGAGCTTGAATTAAAATCCGTTTATGACAGTATTTATGATTCAGGAAATTTTGGGGATAATTATCCTGGTTACAGGTATAATATTTCCATAGATGATGCTGATTCTGAATTTCTTGGATATGCTGCAGGTGATCTAAAGAAAATAGACATTACCGTATTTACTGACATTGAAGAACTTTCGTATAGTCTCAGGACGTACAGATTTAATTAAAATGATAGAGCAAAGCAATACTACAAATCTTAAATCTTCAAGCTTCAATTGTCAATTTGGTTCCGGTTTGTCCAGCCCGGGTTTTACTCTGATCGAAATTCTGATTGCAATATTTATCTTCAGTATAATTGTCACAACTATTTTCAGTTCATTTAATGCGATAGTTAATAATACCGGCTCCATATCTGAAGAGCTTGCCACATGCGATATGGCTAAAAATTGTCTTAACAGAATTATTACCGATCTTAAATCGATCCATGCATATTTTCCTGGTGATACATCTTTAAATTCAGACGATCTGCTGGGAGCTTATCGTATTGTGGGTGAAAATACCGATGTGGGAAGCAGAGAATTCTCAAAACTAAGATTTACTTCTCTTGCGCATATAAATCTTGAGCATGATATGCGGCATGGAATTGCGGAAATTGTCTATTATGTTCAAAAAATAGATGAAGAAAATTACGTTATCAGGAGAGGAGACAGTCTGTATCCCTATAAATTTTTTAAAAAAAAAGACAGTGATCCATTGTTATGCAAAAAAGTAAAATCTTTGGAATTCAAATATTATGATTATGATGGAAATGAATACGATTATTGGGATTCGCAGTCCGATGAGTTCCGGCATTCGACTCCAAGGGCAATCGGTATAAAACTTGAGGCAGGAGATAAGCCGAACTCTCTTTTGTTGGAAGCAATGGTAATAATTCCGGTTTACAGAGTAAAAACCAGTTAAAATTCAATAATGATTAGAAGCATATTAAGCAATAACCGAGGAGTGGTAATCCTTGTTACTATTGCAGTAATAACATTATTAATTACAATAGCATTGGAGTTAAACAGCAAGAGCAGATCTATGATTGCATCCACTGCAGCAATCAGAGATCAATATACATTGTCGCATATGACATCTTCAGGAATAAATGCAGCAATTGCTTTGCTTATTAAAGATAAACTCGAATCAGAGACAGACTCTATACAGGAAGACTGGGCCAATCCTGATAAGATTGTTTTTTTGCTGGAAGATATTCCCTTTGAGGATGGCGAAATAAAATTAAAAATCAGTGATGAACTCGGCAAGATTCAGGTTAATGCACTTGTAGCATATCCTGACGGGAATGACTTTAATGAATTTCAAAAAAATCTCTGGGATAGTTTTTTGCGGCTTATAATTTTTGAACGTGAATTGCCTGAAGAAATTGATACTTCCTGCATAATAAATTCCGTTAAAGACTGGCTGGATTTTGATGATTCAATTACAGGCTTAAATGGGGCGGAATCAGAATATTACCAGGACAGTGACACTCCATATTCCTGCAGGAATGCTCCATTATCTGATTTAAACCAGCTTGCAATGATAAAAGGTGTTGCCTCTGATCTTTTTTATAACTATAATAAAATGTTCGGTATTTCAGAATATATGACTGTCTATGGCATGGCAAATTCCGGCAGTACATATGCAGGAAAAATTAATATCAACACGGCAGAGGCTAATGTTATTGCGGCTTTATTGCCTGATGACAGCCGGCATCTATCTTCGGCTATTTGTGAATACCGTCAGGAAATGTCGGATCTGAAATTTCTCCATAATTTATCAAGCAATACATGGTATAAGAATGTTTCCGGCTGTGAAGATATCGAGATTGATTCAAGTCTAATTACAACTTCAAGTGATTTTTTCCGAATTGTGTCTGTTGCGAAACTGCGGGAAATGGAAATGACCACAACAGCAATAGTTCAGCGCGTAAAAAATGATGAATCCGGCAAATGGAAATGCAAAATTTTAAGCTGGCAGACGCAGTAAATCTGAAAGTCTATATCAAGTATGATGAAAAAGCTTCAAAATATACTTATAAATGCCACGAACAAGAAGATACTTGGGCTTGATATTCGATATGATTCCGTATCAGCAGTGTTGGTAAAGAATAATATCAAGGAAAGCCTTATAGAAGCTCATGAATATGTTCCGATATCAGATCAAAAAAATCTTGAGAGTATAATATCGTATTCTCTTGATATTATTACCAAAAAAATGGATATAACTGATTCTGTATGCATTGCTTCATTTCCTTCCTACCAAATTTCGTACAGAAACATTCAGGTGCCTTTCAAAAATCGGAAAAAGATAAGACAGGTCCTGCCTTTTGAACTTGAAACCACTCTTCCTTTTAATGTTGAGGACCTTGTAATTGATTTCAATTCTTTAACATCTAATGATAACGCAGACTTAATCGTGGCTGCTGTTGAAAAAGCCGGTATTCAATTATACCTTAACAAACTAAAATCCTTTAATGTTAATCCAAAGATAATAACGGTCGGAGGCTCAGCCACAGCACTGTGTCTGGCCGAGCTTGCAGATACTCCTGATAATTTTCTTTTTGTGGATACAGGTAATGAAAAATGCGCTGTATTTATAGTAAGATCAAGGCAGGTATATTATATTCGTTCCTTTAGATTAAACTCAATTGATACCTCGAAAATAGAATCGCTTTGTTTAAATATAAAGCAGGCAATTTCTACTTTTGAAGAAATTTTCCACCTTGATTTTCAAGCGGATGTAATTATTACAACAGGAAACAGCATTGGTGAGACTGGATTTGAACAGGAGATGGAAAGGATTTTGGGAATTTCCGTAAAGCGGACGGATCTTGTTGCCGGCACATCAGTTCAAATAAAAAATCATCCTGGAAATTCCTGGAAGCCTGAAAGAATGGACAATGCTTTTGCGCTCTCGCTGGTTGAGCTAAAAGGGCTTAATAGTTTAAATTTTAATAAAGATCATTTTTCCTTAAAAAAATATTGGGAAGAAAACAAAAAGGCCCTGATTATAACGGGATTTCTTGCCGGAGTAGTTCTGGCAACATCATTTTCTAATGTAATGGTTAATACTTATTTAATGGACAAAAAGTTGTCAAGCATAGAGCATAAGATAACCGATTTATTTAAAACAACTTTTCCAGATGTTAAAAATATAGTAGATCCACTGCATCAGATGCGGGTTGGAATACAAAAGGCCCAAAAAAGCTCTTTATTCCAGGAAGAAACTCATAGAGATATCCGCGCAATTGATATTCTTTATGAAATCAGCAGGCTCATTCCAGAGGAAATCGATGTTGAGGTTACAAAGTTTATGTTTGGATTTGAAAACTTAATGCTAACGGGAAATACAGATACATTTAATTCTGTGAACAAAATTAAGAGCAAGCTTGAACAAGCTGATTTTTTTAAAAAAGTCATAATAAGCTCGGCCAATATAGACAAGGCTGAAAACAGGGTGCGCTTTAAGCTGCAAATTAAGTTAGGAACTGGGATGAAATAATTTCCCCAACAAGGCATTCCCAGTTCCTTAAAATGGTTCTCAACAATATGAAGCTGAACAGACGTGAAAAATATTCAGTATATGCGGCAGCAGTTATTATCTGCATATTTGTTTTAATTAAATTTATAGTATTCCCTGTTATCGATAAAAGGGAACGCGTTACAAGGGCTATTCAGGTTAAAACAAAAATACTTGAGGAAATGATAGTTCTAAAATCAAAATACGATGCCATAAGCTACAGGGCTGATTTGTCAAAGTCACGCTTTGCAAAAAGAGAAAAGAACTTTACACTTTTTTCCTTGATAGACAGTCTTGCCGGAAAAGCAGCAATAAAAGATAATATTGTATATATGAAGCCTTCAACTTCGGTTGCTAAAAACAGTAACTACAAGATATCATCCGTAGAAATCAAGGTTCAGGATATAACTCTAAATGAGCTTATTTCGTATCTTTATATGGTAGAAACAACAGACAATAACGTCTTAATTAACAGGCTTTCAATTTCAAAGGCTGGTGGGCGGGAAGATCTCATCAATGCTGTCCTAAAGGTTGAAACAATAGAAATATAGGGCATCCTTCATTTTGTAGTTTACACTTTTTCAGCATTGACGGATGCCGGCCATTAGCTGTTAGCCGTTAGCTATTAGGCAAAACTTTTGTATAAAAACGGACTGTTAAGCTAAAAGCTAACGGCTAACAGCTATGCGCACAAAT
>DAOUSD010000158.1 GCA_030627405.1 Deltaproteobacteria bacterium | reverse complement strand
GTTTGATTTTATAATCGACCAAACCAAAAATATACTCTCTTTTGAAGAGATGGCCCCACTTATTCTTAATAAAGAGAAAAAAGGATTTGTTAAGGTTAATGGGTACAGAGAACTGAGTGTTGAAGATAGGGAAGACCTTGTTTCGACTATTGCATTGATGCGTCATCCCATGAATATTAATGAACTTAGCGCCAGAGGATATCCCTGGTTGAAAAGCTTTGATGGCTATGAGTCGATCTCCCTTGTTCCGATAATTAAGGAAGATGAGGTTATTGGGGTGGTAATTTTGCTTGCTCCCAAGCATATTGTTTTTTCCGGAAAAGATTTACGCTTTCTCTATCTTATGCTTTCACAGGTTGCAGGCATTATAAGAAGAATTGCCCTGAACAACGAAAAAATGAAGGAGCTGGAGAATAAGGTCAAAATGTTTTCAGGCTATGGAGGTATTGTCGGGAAAGATCATAAAATGCAGCAGCTCTATAAGTTGATTTTGGATATAGCTCCTACCGATGCAACCGTGATAATTCAGGGAGAGAGCGGTTCCGGGAAAGAGCTTGTAGCAAGGGCCGTTCATTTGCATAGTTATCGAAAAGACAAACCTTTTATTGTTGTGAATTGTTCCGCCTATCCACAGACACTACTTGAAAGCGAGCTGTTCGGCCATGAGAAAGGAGCATTTACCGGCGCAACACATCGGAAGCTCGGACGATTTGAATTGGCGGACAAGGGAACTCTTTTTTTGGATGAAATCGGAGAAATTCCACTGATGTCACAGGTTAAACTCCTAAGATTTCTTCAATTTCAAAAGTTTGAAAGATCGGGTGGTGTAGAAACTATTGAGGTAGATATCAGGGTAATAGCGGCTACCAACAAGGATTTAAAAAAAGAGGTGGAAAATGGCAACTTCCGGGAGGACCTATATTACCGTCTGAATGTTATTCCAATAAATATTCCTCCCCTTCGGGTGAGACGAAATGATATATCGCTTTTAGTTGAACATTTTTTAAAAAGGCTGAACTTACGAGGGAATAAAAAGGTAAAAGGAATTTCTTCGGAAGCTATGGACACATTGATGTGTTACAGTTGGCCCGGGAATGTAAGGGAATTGGAAAATATTATTGAACATGCATTTATTCTTACCAAGAATGAATTTATTAACGGACAAAGCCTTCCGCTTGATATATACTCTATTGTAAACAAAGAGCAAAAAATAAGCTCATTTCAAGATAACGAAAAAAAATTTCTTGCCAGAGTGCTGCAGGAGTACAAATGGAATAAATTGCAGGTTGCAAAAAAACTGAACATCAGCCGCAGCACTCTCTATGCAAAGCTGAAAAAGTATAATATTAATTCGAGTAAATAACCGGCGAGATACCACAGTAAGCAGATAAATTTTTGACCGCAAAAAAACAGGGTGTTCGTTCAGACACTATTTAACAATGCCATTTAAAATAGCCACTATCTCAAATCTTGTTCGTAATAACCTGAGAAATAAAATAATATTGGGGCTCTCCCTGATTTTGTGTAGCGTAATGGGCTTTTTTACTTATTACCAGACAATAAGGCAGATAAAGTTTTATACTGCGGAGCAAGAGAGCAGGGCGCTTAAGGTCAGCAATATTGTTATGCGGAGCATTGAATATCCGATGCTCGACGGTGAGATGGAATATGTTCAGAAGATATTAGAAGACTTGAATGAAGCGGAAGAGTTACATAGAATCATTCTTTGTGATTGGAACGGAATTATAAAGCATGCCGGTAATGCCGACCTTATCGGCAGTTTAATTAGTTCTGAAATTACTAAAAGGAGTTTGCAAAGCAAAAATCTGGTTAATGGCTTTGAATACTATGGGAAAGAAAAAGTTATCAGCTATGCTATGCCCATCAGAAATGAAAAAGCTTGCAATAAGTGTCACGGAACAGAAAGAAATATGCTGGGTGTATTGTCTGTAGGGATTAGCTGGTTACCAACAGAAAAAAGAATTATAGCGCTTAGAAACCGTGAAATTGTAGTTACCCTGATTCTTATTGGAGCTGTGGGGTTTTTTCTGACCCTGTGGCTTTCGCATTATATTACACGTCCTATTTCCAGGCTTACCTCCATGGCAAACCTGGCCAGTCATGGAAAATCTACAATCCAATTCGGCAAAGCTATTAAGTGTTGGGAAGAATTGGAATGTAACAAAACAGAGTGTCCTGCATATGGTGGGACAGACATGCCGTGCTGGTTTGTGCAGAGTACTCTCTGTCGGTCAAAGCCTTCAGAAAAGTTTCCGGAAAAGCTTGAGGAGTGTATTAAGTGCGAAATTTACAAAAAACACTCCGGAGATGAAATAACGCGTCTGGCCGATTCATTTAAACATATGCTTTACAGTCTCAATCAATTTGAAATGGAACTGATAATTTCTGAAAGAAAATATCGAGATCTGTTTAATGCTGATCCAAATCCGATTTTTATTGTCGACGGCTGGACATTTGCCATCCTGGATGTAAATGAGACAGCTCAAGGCTATTATGGCTATTCACGAGAAGAATTTCTGCAAAAGTCTTTTTTTGATCTTTCAAACATAGCCTGCAAAGATATGATTGATGATTTTGCTTTAATTAAAAAGGGCAAGACTCTCCTTTATTTCAAAAGGCAGCATCGCAGAAAAGATAATGGATTTTTTTATGTCAACATTCATGTGCGTCCTGCAGAATATATGAAGCAAAATGCGCTGATTATAACGACGTCTGATGTTACGGAAAGCGTTGAAAAAGAAGCTCAATTAATTCAGGCCGGCAAGATGTCGGCACTTGGCACTATGGCCTCAGGCATTGCTCATGAGTTAAATCAGCCGCTCAATGTCATTAAGGTGGGGAGTGATTTTTTTATAAAGATGATAGGCAGGGGTGAAAGTATAGATAATGAGACATTTCTTAGCGTAGCAGAGGAGATGAGCAGGTATGTTGACCGGGCGAGTGAGATAATCAAGCATATGAGAGAATTTGCAAGACCATCTGACGCTACACGATCCGAGGTTAATATCAATAAGCCGATTACCGATGTCTTCAAGGTATTGAATCAGCAATTAATTCTTCATCAGATAGATATAGAGTTGGACCTTGCTAAAAATCTTCCTCCAATACTGGCGGATCATAACAGACTGGAGCAGGTGTTTATTAATCTGATTACTAATGCGCGCGATGCTTTGGAGGAAAGAGGGAAAACCTGGAAAAAAATTCTAAAGGTTAGAACTTTTGCGGAAGACAAACGTGTTGTAGTAATAGTTTCAGATAACGGAAAAGGAATACCGGCTGATATTATTGTCAAGATTTTTGAACCATTTCTTACAACCAAAAAAATCGGTGCTGGAACAGGACTTGGGTTGTCTATAAGTTATGAGATTGTTAAAGACTATGGGGGAGAGATCACGGTTGAAAGTAAAGAAGATGTGGGGACTTCCTTTAAAGTGACATTTCCCGCTATTTCAGGAAAAAGTGTTTAAAATACCTAAAGTATGTTAAGTAGCAGTTCACGGTTTACGGTTCACGGTTTTGTGTTTTGAGAAACCGTGAACTGCTGACTGTGAGAGGTAAAGAAATAATATGTCAAAACTTTTGCTGATCGATGACGAAGAGGGCATTAGAAAAGTCTTAAGCATATCTCTTAAAAGTGATGGATATGATGTAGCAACTGCAGCGAACGGACAGCAGGGAATTGACTTGTTTCAAAAAGAATTCTTTCCAATAGTGCTTACCGATATAAAGATGCCCGGGATGGATGGAATAGAAGTCTTGAGAAGAATTAAGGAGATTAACCCCGAGGTAGAGGTAATTGTTATTACCGGACATGGTGATATGGAAACCGCCATACAATCGCTTCATCTTGGAGCATCTGATTTTATAACCAAGCCGGTGAGCGATCAACTCCTTTCAATTGCCTTAAAAAGGGCTGAGGAACGGCTGAAAACAAAAAAGACATTGAATAACTATGCCAATGATCTTTGGAATATGGTAAAGGAAAAAACTGAAGAAATCAAGAGAAGGTATGAGTTTGAGGATAAGCTTGTACAGCGATCGATTGATGGGATTGTTGCTACGGATAAAGAAGAGAATATAATAATATTTAATCCTGCCGCGGAAAAGATGTTTGGATATACTGTGAATGAAGTCAAAAGCGCCATGAATGCCGGCAATTTTTACCCTGAAGGGATATCTCAAAAAATCTTTGATGTTTTTGCAGGTAAAGATCGGAAAGCAAGCGATATTTTTGTTGGAGATGAAGCATCTGTTATAGCAAAGAGCGGCGAAGCAGTGCCGGTAAGATTTTCGTGCGCAATCCTGTATGAAGGCGACAAGCCGATAGGAAGTGTCGGCTTTTTCCAGGATCTTAGAAAAATTAAACACCTGGAAAAAGAACTGGTTCAATCTGAAAGACTGGCAGCTATAGGGCAGACCGTAGCCGGTCTTGCTCATGGCATCAAAAATATCTTAAATGGACTGAAAGGCGGTGTTTACATAGTAAATACCGCTCTTAAAAAGGGAGCGGCCGATTGGGCGTCGGAAAATAAAATAGACTATAGCAATATGTCTGCTTTGCCTCTTCAAGCACGATCTCTGAAGCAAATTATAGATATAAACAATGAAAGGGAACGCCAGCAAAAAAAATTGAAAACCGGCTGGGAAATGGTGGAAAGAAATATACATAAAGTTTCCGATTTTGTTATGGATCTTCTCACTTATTCCAAAGAACGAGAACCTGAATATGAAAAATATAATCCGAATATTATAGCAGATGAAGTCTGCGATCTTATGGAATCAAAGGCAAAGGAATATAATATCGACCTGCTCCGGGACATTGACAGGGAGATGGGTGAGATATATCTAGACCAAAAAGGAATTCACAGTTGTCTTCTTAATCTGGTTTCAAATGCAATAGATGCCTGCATTTTTGATTCTGATACGCAAAAGCATTGGCATGTAAAAGTAAGGACGCGACGTGAAAAGGAAAGCGGTGCGGCATTCGAGGTTATTGACAATGGCTGTGGTATGGATGAGGAAACTCAAAGCAAGATTTTTGCCGAATTTTTTAGTACAAAAGGTACACGAGGTACCGGTCTAGGGTTACTGGTTACACAAAAGATTGTAAATGAGCACGGCGGGACCATGGATGTAGCATCCCAACCAGGAAAGGGGACAATATTTACCATCCGGCTTTCTGGAAAGAAGGTTTAGGGCTCGGGAAAAAATAACTTGGCATTTT
>DAOUSD010000225.1 GCA_030627405.1 Deltaproteobacteria bacterium | reverse complement strand
GGTGCTTTTGTGTTTTCCTGTTGTGGCCTTTCCCTGTACCAAAGAAAATACCTTGGAGCAGATGAAAAACATCAAAGAGACATTCAAATGGCTGAAAACAATGACGACTTAAATAAGACGATTCAGATTTTTCTTCGTGAGGTGGGAAAAAATATAGCATAATTGGAGCCTATATTTATGGTTCGTTTGCTAAAGGGACTTCACACAAATGGAGTGATATGATCTGGCCATAATCTCACCTGACTTTTCCGATGATTTGTTTGAAGATAGATTATATCTTATACGGTTAGTTATATCCATAGATGAACGAATTGAACCACGTCCATTTAGAAAGGAATCCTTTAACCGCAATGATCCGTTGGTTGACGAGATCTTGAAAAACGGGCTTCAGCTTCTCTAACAGCTAAAATAACAATTAAAACAACCATACCCAAAATGACCCAAACAATATTGGATTTTGAAACAGAACTATACCAGGAACATCTTGAGGAAGCCTCCTTCCTTTACGAGCAGCGTCTGACCCTGTTTGATGATCCCGAAATAACATGGCTTGATGTTGAAGATTTTGAAGAACGCTTTGAAGCACATATTGACGCTCTGGTGGTTGGCGAAGAACCGGCATTGAATGTTTGCAAAACTCAGGCAATGGAAGGCGACTTTGGCGAACTCCATGCAGCGGTAAGAGTTTTTTGTCGGCAAAACCGGCTGGACTTTGTGCAGGAATGTTTGGAAGTCCTTGATCCAAAGGATACAGAAAGGGTTCAAGCCATAAGTGACGCCCTCAACCATGAGCTGCCTTCGAAATGGAGTGATGAATTTATTCGTATTCTATCAGAAGGGGATCAAAGGCTAATTCCTGTTGTTGCTAAACTTATAGGATATCGACGGTTGTCTTCAGGGAAGGAACTTCTCCATGCATTGCAGCAAAACAATTCACAAGCAGCATCCAACATTATCTGGGCTATTGGCCGCGTTCGCGAACAATATGCGCGCACACTCCTTTTCAATAAGTATCTTAAACACGAAGATGAATCAGTCTGTTCTGCAACAGCGCTGGCGCTTTTGCGTATCGGCGATCCGCAAACCTTAGACCATTGTTTGCATGCTATCCATTCAGGGAATTGGCCGCTTCTGCTGCTTGGACTTGGAGGCAATCACTCAACGGCAGCGGTTCTGATAGAAAGTGCCACTAACAACAAAGCAAGCGCTGATTGCCTGATCGCATTGGGTTTGCTCGGAGATATCTCGGCTGTTGAGACACTTCTATCAGGTCTTGGCAATACTGATCTTGCCGAATCTGCGGCAATGGCATTAAATCTCATTACCGGCGCAGGAATTTACGAAGAAGTTTTTATTCCTGAAGAAATAGATGAAGACGAACTGTTTGAAGAAGAACTTGAAAAACTGAAACGCGGGGAAAGTCTCTATCCCCCGGGAGAAGAACCAGGCACCAGCATTACCCGCATTTCACAAAAACCGGAAGACTGGCAAAAGTGGTGGGCAGAAAATAAATCACACTTTAACCCCGCAATCCGGTATCGCAACGGCAAGCCGTATTCACCAGACTGTCTGTTGGAAAATCTGCAATCGGAAAAAAGCCCACGCCTGGTACGACAAATGGCTTACGAAGAATTAGTGGTCCGCTACGGCATCGACTTCCCCTTTGAAACCGACATGCTGGTATCACAGCAAAAGCAGGCGATAGCAAAATATGCAGAGTGGATCAAAACGAATGGGAGCCGTTTTCAAGAAGGCGAGTGGTATTTTGCCGGACAACTGGTTCACTCGTAGTATAAAAACACACAAATCATAATCTGAGAATAGTTATGAACAGCCCATCATCTCTGGGAATCATCTTTATAGCCATAGCGGTCGTTTTCCTCGGTATTTCTTTCCGCGACTATTTGAAGACGGAAGGAAAGCTGACCATTGCTCGAAAAATCTGGATTCGCATGGCGTTCATTTTTGCCGGGGTTGGGATAGGTCTCAGCAATTCTCATTTTGAATCTAAATTTAGCTAATGATAGCTGTATTGGATCATTTATCAAGCAAATTCAAAATGTATATCGGCGAAATAGAAAGGACTAAAGATATGTGTGGTTCTGAAAAAGTTATTTTTCAATCCCGAACATCATTAACCATGTTTGTAGTCAGTTTTTAGACAAACCAATTCATTGATGCTCGGAAATTCCGTCATTTTAGTGCCAATACTGATTTAACTGTTCAACTAAATGAGACACAAATGTAATTTAACTTGTATCCGGAACATCCAGTTCGAGTCCGTGTATCATAAAAGTTAACATGGCATCCCAACTATCGAAGTACGAATATCGGGTCAAGGCGCGTATATCATCAAAAAAGGTTTGGCGGGTGGGAAGGTTATCACGAATCAGTTTATATTTATCATCCATTATCTCAAGTACGGTGTGAAATAAGAAAGCCAGCAAATTTAAGGTTAACAAAAGAGAGGATAAGTGCTTTTTGCCATGACCATAGTTGTGTTCAAGGTGATATCCCTTTGTTTTCAGAACGTTGTTGTTTTCGTTTTCCACTTTCCAGCGTGTCCGGCCATCCCTTACAATCTCTTTTACATTGTTCTTTGAAATCTTAAAATTGGTTGCAAAAGCATTCTTGTACAAGATTTTTCCATCGGGTGAAGTTGTAATAAGTTCGCACCAGTTTACTTCCAGAGCATCATCGCCGTCACGTAATGGCACTTGATTTACAAAACGATACGTATCAATTTCGTGGGTCCTTCCTGTCCAACGTTTTTCTACTACTGTTTGGATAGCCCTCATCGCTTCCAATTCTTCCAACCATTCGTAAAGTATCTTATGGGAATCAGGTTTACATACTAAAATGAAATCAAGTCCTTCCTCTAACATCAAAACGCATAACGGTTGCTTGCAATACAAATCATCGCCCAAGGCGGTGATCCCAAGATCTTTATACATCAGTGCGTATTGACGAATCCAACGTTTAGCCGCCGCATTTTCACAGTCTTGTTTTTTATGCCCATCCTGTGGCGTGATGAATTCCGGTTGTAACGGAATGACTTTGCTATTCCCAGGCGCCACAATTACCGGAGTAACAACATTATGAAAATAGGTTGTCGTGCCGTTTTTATGTTCTTTTTTGCTGCAGTTTTTACAATGAATTGTTTTCGAAGAAAAATACTGCGTGCCGTCAAATGCGCACAATAAGTTACCATTGAAGGAGCGAAATGCATTCAGATGACCTGAAGCATTTAGCCCATTAAAAATATATGAAAACATAGGGAATACATAGGAAGGGCACACTACATCCAGCAAATCTCTGATGTGATTATCGCTTGGAATTTTTTGCATCCCGAATAGAGATTGAGCATTGCTTTCCCCTTTTGCTTTTTGCATAGTATCTTGAAATGCTAGAAAGGATGGGCTCTGAGTAAAAAAAACAGAAAAAGCGCCTAACCCAGCATCTTCAATGGCGTAACGAGTATTTGACCCTGTACGTTTGTCGGGGAAATCAGATATCAAAGAGCGAAAATGTTTCACCATATTGTCAAACGAAAACTCTGTGAGCTTTCGTTCGAGTAAAATTTTATTTTCCATCTCTTCGGAACAGCGCATTCGATCCTCCTGGATAATAAAGATGTAAATCAACATCTTTTAGTATCAGAAATGGATGCGGCTGTCTATAGAAAAGATATCTTATAACATTAAATAGTTATCGATTCGCAGCAAAATTTGATGGAGTCTGAAAATGTCTGAAGCCACCCTTATGAAGCTGAGCTAAAGTCATAATTAGAATTGCTGCTCCACATCACAAGGGCTTGAAAACATATCCTTACCATGTCCATTTGCCGGATGGTGTAAAGGAAAGCAAGCAAGTTACCCTTATTGGCGTCCTTGACAGGATAGAGGATATTGTCATTGCCGGGTTAGAGGGTGAAGTAGAATAGAAAAAGCGCCAACAACCAGGTAATTGATGAACGTTTCGCACGAACCCCTTGATCAGTGACATTTATGAGATGAAGATCATTGGGCCAACTTAAAATAGACATTGGAAAAAAGTTTTACAATATTTTCCTTGCAATCCATTTTACATACAATTATTATGCCGTTCAAAAAAACAAATAACTATAGGTGGTAATCCATGGCTAAAATATTCAGGCCAAGCAATCGTGAATCAAGTATTTTATCTAAGATAGAATCTTCAAAGGAATATGCCAAAAGACGGGCAATAAAGAGC
>DAOUSD010000155.1 GCA_030627405.1 Deltaproteobacteria bacterium | reverse complement strand
ACCGCTTAAGCAAGGATGAAACTCGATGCACACTTGATATTGCCACGTTAGCTGTGTCTCCAGTGTTTGAAAGTATCGTCTTGTTACGAATATATCCGTGCTTTGGCAGATGGTTGTAGCCGCTCCAGCCGTCAGTTAAAATCACCGAACCCGGCTCGACGAAATCACACACAAACGGAATAAGCCTGGCACCCGATGAGCTATAGGTCCTTGTTTGTTTTCCATGGACCAACATACTATATGTTGTGGTCACTTGCGTCAAGTGGATACCCCGTAAGGGTTTTAAGCAAAGCGCAATTTAGGAACGGGGAGAATCGGTGTTTTTTTTCTTGACTCGCGCTTTAATGGGTAACCCATTGTGACCCAGGTGTTTTTACTTTCATTTGTCCCCAAACCCTCGTTTTTTATAACAAAAAGCAAGGTATAAAATACCTCGCTTTTTGCGATGCTGATAAAATTTAAGGGCGGCCGGATATCACTCAATTCTTAATTTGGTACTGGCTGCTAAAATATCATTAAAGTAGACCGTCAGATTATATTCATTGCCTGCCTCTAACCCGTAATCACATTTGTTAAAGTTAGTATGGAGGTTGACAATGTACAGCGGGTCTTCCCCTTCTTCTTGGTTAATTCTAATATTGGTGTCGCCCTCACCATGAGTAAACTGGGCAGTAGTGCCTTCAACCACTACCTTAACTGTAGTGTTTTCTACAAAGGAGTTGTTGGTGTCAAAAATGGCGAACTTTATTGGTAAGGTGGAATTTGCCCGGGCAACATAAGTTATGGTTTTAGTGGCTGAGCCTTTCTCGTATTTGATAGGCGGTAGCCAGCTAAAATGGTTAACATAGAAAGTTATGCTTAGTTCGCTGGTTAAATTCGCCTCATTGGTAGCAGTAATTGTTAAAACATTTTCTCCTAATTGGGTTAGTAAGATATTATCGTTGTTGTTGATTGGGCTACCGTTTAACAGAGCGGTTTGGCTGGTTACGGCTGTTTCAGGATCTTCTATGGTAAAGCTGAAGGTGGTCGGCAGTTGATTAAAATATGTTTTGCCGTCTATTGGGTTAGAAGTGGTTATAACCGGCGGGGTTGTATCCTGCGGAGCTGGCGGGCCAACACTGGAAACACTAATATTAACCGTTTCCCCTTGAGGCGCCAAATTTGTTCCGTAAAGATTTGCTGTCCAGTTTCCAGCTTCCGGATTTGTAATGCGGTAAAGTTCATATGTTAAGCCTTTGGCATAATATATGTTCGGATCGCTGGTGGCAGGTGTAATCTCGGTTCCGTTTGGCGCAGTAAGAGTTGTATTTACATCACTGCCAGGCCAGGTTGTTAAAAAAGTTGCTGACTGCTGTCCAGTAGGAACTGCAACCGAAGCAATGTAGGTGTCCCCGGTGGACATAAGAGAGCTTTCACTGGCAAGAACATTGCCTCCTGAAATCTGCGCTGCTATTTCAAAATAGACATTTTGCAGCTGGTTTGGATCGGTTAAGGCAAAATATTCACCGCCTGTTGTATCGGCTATGCTCTGCAAAAGTGCGGGATTGGTGCTGTATCCAAGCCCGATGGTATAGATAGGCCAGCAATAATTTTTATAAAGCTCTGCTTCATTGTTATAAGAGCCCACACCGTCAGTTAAAAAAACAGCGGCCTTTTTGTAAGTCTGCGTTGATGAATTTAACTGATTGTATCCTTCTATCAGTCCAGCGCTAAGACTCGTGCCTCCTGAACTGTTAATGAGATCAACGGCTGATTTTATGCTGTCCCTGTTTTCAGTTAAGGGCTGCAGCGGCCAACGAAGATATGACCAGGAATCAAAATCTACGATAGCTATCTGGTCATTATTTTGGGCTGTATCGACAAATATTTTTGCTGCTTCTTTTCTCAGGTTTTGCGGGTCATTCCATGTCATACTGCCACTGGAATCGATTATCAAAGCAACATCAATCAATTTAGGCTCAGTAACAACAAGATATCTTAATATTATATCATTAAAACTTTTTAGGTCGCTATGATGAGGGGGAAAGGAATCACAAATATAGAAAGTAACATCATTGTCAGTTACTACTCTGATTCCTTTAATTAGAACCCAATGATAGACCCCTGGGCTATATTCGGTTTTGATAACTACCGGATAACCTTTTTTTATATTACGTTCTATTTCATACCAAACTGCATGTTTATTCGTAACACCATCACCATTAACATCAACAAGTTCCGGTCGATTGTAATCGTCAGGATCTTGATGTTCAAATTCTATCCCTTCTTTCAAATCATCCATAGCGTCATACGCATTCAGCCATGACATATTATCTTCATTATAGCCATTTTTACCATCAATTATTGCTGCAATCCTACGTGGATTTATGGGTTTCGTTTCCCCATTTATATTCACTGTAGTGACTCCATAGTATGAAAGAGCACTTGTAAAAGCACATGTTGTACATCCCCAACAACCCATTGCCCCGGCGTTGTCAAGATAATCGCATAAACTAGGGCTATAATCGCCAGTACAGTCAGCATCGGATTCAGAAGAAGCACCAGAAAGCTTTTTACAACGCCATCTAGAATCTGCCTGTGAATATTGATTGATATCTAAAGAAAAATCTTCAATTTGTGAAAGCATGGCTTTACCAACAGCAACATTAGCTTTGTCAGTAGTAAACTCTATTTTGACAATGTCATCTTCTTCTAATTTATAGAGATGATGAGTGTTTACGGAATCTCCTAATGAAACGTATCCATAGAATGAGACCTGATTTACATTACAATCTTTCAAGTTTTGGTTATTCTTATAAATCCGATAAGAAACTGAACCAGAACTATGATTATTGCTTTCGGGTACTTCAATTAAAATTCTATATTTTCCAGATTTTTTACATTCTGGAAAAATCCATGAAGCTTTAGCGTTACTATTAGAGCCATCAGTGTAGTAAAAATCTTCATCATTATTAATCCATCCATCATTATTATTACCGTCATTTAAAATAGGATTATTAATCTCAAGATCACATTGCGTTCGATCACAAGCCGCATATAAGTGCGTATTTATACCAAATAAAAATAGCGAAGTTGCTATAGTAAAAAATAAAACTCTCGCAATTACCTTCCAAAATACAAATCGTTTCATGTTATCTCCTTTTCATACATTTTGCCGTCGTGGTAGGAATGCCGGTTTCCCGACATCCCCATCACACTCCCGTGGTAGGTGGTATCGGAAGGTGGTATCTTGAATAGTGAATAAGGTGCCACT
This sequence comes from Deltaproteobacteria bacterium, assembly GCA_030627405.1. GTDB lineage: Bacteria > Desulfobacterota > Desulfobacteria > Desulfobacterales > ETH-SRB1 > B13-G4. The sequence goes on along the minus strand of DAOUSD010000155.1, from coordinate 2,057 downwards.
ATTCAAGATTTTTACTCCCTTTACCTCCACACTGCTTCCCCAATGCCGCCACTGTCAGGTCTGGGGCGCTCAGAGCTGCCGGCTGTTGCACAAATGTGCCGATCAGGGGGCGCCAGTACGCCTGCAAGTATTGCCCAAAAAGTCTCATGTTTTTATTCCTTTAGCTGTTTTCCAATTTGCAGCTTCTAATGAGTTTGTAAACTCAATCCCTGAGCGTTGTTAAATTGTCAAAAAATCTTTGAAAGCTTGACGGATTCGTATGACTTTGCCGATGCCGTCTGTGTGAGGTACCAGTTTTTGCCCCCGCTTCTCTATGGCTTTGGCTTTTTGCAAGGATAAATGCCTCCAAGGGAAAAGTACCCCTTGGAGGCTTTATATTGATACTTTCTGACGAGTGTATTTCATGGTTTGTTCCAAAAGATAGGCATACATAAATAATATTTTCACAATACAAGATTCTTTTGGAATGTCAATATTGGTAGATTAGGGGTATAATATGGGGATAATCCCCATATTATGAGATGGATAAGAGGTGGATTCTGAGGTTTATTTTCTTGTTCTTTAAGCCCAAATTACCCTAAAAAAACAAATTCTCTTGATTATGGCTATAAAGATGGCAATAATAAATGAGAATATAACTTAGGGCTCGGTAAAAAATAACTTGGCATTTTTGCATCCCGACTTCACCATATCTTTAACCGATCTTCAATCGCACCTGATCTTAATAAAATTGGCCTCGAAATAGCTCGCTATTCCTGCGGTTTTGCTCAATTAGATCGATTAAATCTACGGCAAATTCAGGCGCAAATTCTACCAAGTTATTTTTGACCGGGCCCTTAGCAAGGAGGTGGTAATAATGCAAAAACAATTTTCTATAGCTGAAGCAAAAAACAGATTGCCCACCATTATTCATTATGTCGAAAAGGGGCCATATGTTAAATTGACCAGGCGAGGAAAACCTGTTGCAGTATTGCTGTCGATTCAGGAATATGAACGGCTTAGTCGCAAATATACAGGATTTTGGAGCGCTGTTTCGAAATTTCGGAGAAAGATTGATGATGAAGGAATTGAGATCTCTGATAGGGATTTCAAAGGGCTTCGAGACCTTTCTGCCGGAAGAGAAGTTGAGTTTAAGTACGGAACATTGACGATTTTAAACCGTTCTTAAAACTGAAGATTAAAAACTGGCATAAGGCATGAACTATATATTCATCTAATCCGATAATCCTTCTCTATTTGTCAAGGCAATCTGAAAATCTATATAAGGCAGGAGGGTAGAATGCAAAGGCTAATGCTGTTTGTCGTAGGACTGATAGCTGCCTACACGCTTACAGGATGCATTACAGCGCAGCAATTACGTGAACGGAGGATCGCAAAGAACCATGAATTGTTCAATGCCTTTGCTCCTGATATACAAGAGAAGGTGCGTTTTGGTCAGATCGACCTTGGTTTCAGTCAAGATATGGTCAGATTGGCATGGGGCAGTCCTGATCGCATTTACATCCGGACGACGAGTGATGGGGTAGCGACGGTCTGGACGTATACCAGAATGAGAACTTACACACAGACCGAACGAATGAGTATTCCGGTTCATGTAACCGATAGTACGGGAAAGAGGAGAACTGAGTATAGCAGCGTTTGGATTAATCGGGATACTGAAGAGGAATATGCGGTGGCCCGAGTCGAGTTCACCCAGGGAGTCATTACCGCCATAGAACAACTGGAGTAAGCCACAGGGTAAACAAATAGGACCCTCATATCCCGAAGCTTACCGCTATAGCAAGTTATTTACTTATTTAGTGCCTGAACGGAAACTATCCAAAGTTGTCATTTCGAGCGGAGCAAAAAATCTTATGACACTAAAAATAGAAATTGGAAATTATTTGGCTAACCCACAAACCTTCAAGAATAAACAACGTATAGACTTTCAGATAAATAATTTCACTGTGTTATCAGTCGTTGACGTATAACCAATACGCCTTCCTCCTTCTGGCCTTGTGAAATTAATTATCCGAAAGTCTATAGTAAATTGTAGAGCCTGGTGTTTGTACTCTTGT
>DAOUSD010000214.1 GCA_030627405.1 Deltaproteobacteria bacterium | reverse complement strand
TATTCATATGTATACCTGGCGGCCAGTTCAGGGCTCTTTTCCCAGGGCGCCTTGATATGATCCCAGACCTTGCTGTTCACCATCCGGTCGATTTCGTGGTAAAAGTTGATGGCGCCCCTGTAAGCTGCATAAGGACCACCGTTATCATAACTGTGGAGCTGTTTCATTGGGATGCCGTGTTTCTGTACAGTATATTTTTCCTTTATGCCTGCGCAGAATACTGCCGGCTTGTAGGCTTTCAGAAGGCTTTCAGTTTCGTACTGGCTTATGTCGTCTATGACTATGGTTCCGCTTGGCATGTCGGTCATCATTCCTTCATAGTCCCTGAGTTTTATCTTGTTTCTTTCCAGGGCTTCGAACTCTTCGGCGCTTATTCTCGGGTTGTATCTTTCAGGGTCTTTTTTAACCTCGAGCTCTTGTATATTTCTGCTGTCTGCATCTACTTTTAAATTTGGCAAAACCTGCCTGCCCTCGTAATCATCCCTGTGTGCGAACTCGTAACCTGCGCAAAAGGGTATCATCCCCATCTCCCTGAACATTTCCTGGTAATGATGTGCCCGTGATCCTCCCACAAACATCATGGCAAGCTTTCCTTCGAGCCTCGGTCTTACCTCTGCCTGTGCCCTTTCAACGGCCGGCATCTCTTCTGCAATTACTTCTTCCACACGGTCTATGAGTTTTTGTTCCCCGTAATACTCTGCAATTTTTCTTAAGGATCTCGACATGCCTCCTGCGCTTAAAAAATTGATCTTAAACCAGGGGATCCCGTATTTTTTTTCCATCATCTCCGCCACATAGTTGATTGACCTGTGGCACATAATAAGGTTCAAATCAGCCGTGTGGGAGTTTGCAAAAAAATCGACGCTCGAGTTGCCGCTGAACGTGGAAATTATAGTTATGCCGCACTTGTTTAATACCCTCTCTATTTCAAAGGCGTCTCCGCCTATATTATACTCTCCGAGGAGATTGACCCTGTAATCACCCTCCTTAACCGTATTGTCCAGGCCGATAACATGCTCGAAGAGTCCGTTGTTTGCCACATGGTGGCCTGCGGACTGGCTGACGCCCTTGTATCCCTCACAACTGAAACCGAAAATTGTAATCCCCAGTTTTTCTTCCATCTCCCTGGTGACTGCATGGACATCGTCTCCGATAAGGCCCACGGGACAGGTGGCGAATACGGAAATCATCTTTGGCTTGAATATATCGTAAGCCTCCTGGATCGCGGCTCTTAATTTTTTTTCACCACCGAAAATAATCTCTCTTTCTTCCATATCCGTGGAAAAGCAGTAGTTCATGAAATTATGGCCATCCGGAGTAGTGGAAGGGTCGGTCTGGTTCCTCCGGGTAAGCCAGCTATAGAAACCACAGCCGATTGGACCATGGGTCAGGTTAATTATATCTCTGGTCGGCCCCATCACAACACCCTTGCAGCCCGCATAGCAACAGCCCCTCTGGGAGATAATACCCGGTATGGTTCTCACATTGGCCTGTATTTCAGGATATTTTTCTTCCGTTTCTTTACGGTTTACGATTATCTGTTTTGCTTTTTTCCTGGCAACCTTTGGCGGATATTTTGAAAGAATTTCCAGCTTCAGTGTTTCAGGATCTATAAATTCATCAGGATCTAAAGAAACTTCTTCATCATCAATTCTTTTTTTGCTCAGCGCTTCCATTTTTATACCTCCGTCAGTCATCAATCGTAATGTTTCCCTTTTCGCCGGTTCTGACCCTTACTGAATCTAACGCAGGAACGACAAATATTTTGCCGTCGCCTGATTTGCCGGTCTGATTCACCTTTATTATGGTCTTAACGGTTTTTTCCACCATCTTATCCGGAACTACTATAAACAGGATCCTCTTTGGAATTAAACGCTGGCTCTGGCCTAATTGAGAGATAGCCTCTTCATAACCTTTTTCCGCACCTTTCAAGAGCCTTAAATTGACAAGCCCTTTTCCCCTGCCGAGACAATCTCTTGCCGTAATGGAAGATATACCGGCGTCGGCAAGGGCTATTTTTGTTTTGCTGATCATGTTCATGCGTATAACAGCCATTACCTCTTTCATATTTTCACCTCTGAACTTTCTCCGGAAGATGTCTCTTTTATTCCCGAGCTTATCGTGTAAACTTCATCTACAGGTGTTACAAATATCTTTCCGTCCCCGAAAGCGCCCTTTTCCCCGGTTCTGGCGGCCCTTATTACGGTTTTTATGAGAATATCCTTATCCTCTTCGTTTACAACTGTAAGCAAAAGCTCTTTTGATATTTCATCGTATGTAATATCTCCGATTTTAATCCCTCTCTGCTTGCCTCTTCCCACAACAGACATTTTTGTAACCGCAGGAAATCCGGCATCCATCAAAGCTGCAAGCACATTATCCAATTTTTCAGGTCTTACTATTGATCTGATCATTATCATGCTGGTTATTCTCCTATATAAATATTTTTTATCCTGCTATGCCGTATTCTATCAGCAGCGTTTCCAAATCGTCCATCTCCATCGGAGCCGGGATAACAAATTTGTCATTCTCACTTATTTTTTTTGCAAGTGTCCTGTATTCATCGGCCTGTGGGTGCTTCGGTTCAAACTCAATGACTGTTTTTCTGTTTATCTCAGCCTTTTGAACCATCTTGTCCCGCGGAACAAAATGAAGCATGTGTGATCCAAGCTTGTCTGCAAACGCTTCTATCATTTTCACTTCATTATCAACCTGACGGCTGTTGCAGATAAGACCTGCAAGCCGGATTCCTCCTGTTTCCGCAAATTTTAATATTCCCTTGCAAATATTGTTTGCCGCATACATGGCCATCATCTCGCCTGAAACAACGATGTAGATTTCTTTTGCCTTACCCTCTCTCATCGGCATGGCAAAGCCGCCGCAGACCACGTCGCCCAAAACGTCGTAAAAAACATAATCAAGCTTTTCGTCTTCTCCAAACGCACCGAGTTGTTCGAGCAGGTTAATCGAAGTAATAATACCCCTGCCGGCACACCCTACCCCCGGCTCAGGCCCTCCTGATTCAGTACATAAAGTGCCTCCGAAACCTGTTTTGCGAATATCTTCAAGGTCCACATCTTCGCCTTCTTCCCTCAGGGTGTCCAAAACCGTGTGCTGATTCAGCCCTCCAAGGAGCAGCCTGGTAGAATCGCCCTTTGGGTCGCAACCGACCACCATGACTTTTTTTCCCATCTCCGTAAGACCTGCCACAAGGTTTTGACAAGTAGTCGATTTCCCGATTCCGCCTTTTCCGTACATTGCAATCTTTCTCATTTCATGCCTCCTGTTATAACCTAAATTGAGTTTAAACTTTGTCTTTGTATGAAATGTATATCAAGAGGCGTGCCAACTCTGTGCGGTGAATATGTTTACATGCCTAACTATTGAACACTATTATTAAAAATAACGTGTTTCATGCTATGTTACGTAGAAATAATACGGCATTGCATCCTACAGGATGGTAGGATTTGAGGCCGTTTCGACAGGAATGTAGGAAAATGCAAAAGGAGATTGGTTAAACCTAAGTTGAGCGATTTTTTGTGAAGAAATGTGCTAAGATCTTGATGCAGCAAGGTTTGCGAAAAGTGTAGGCATACCAAAGTTCGATATCCGGATTTTTTTCTTTCTTTGAAGAGTCTGGCATAATATGTGTATGAAAGTTTTTTAATTGACGTTCAATACAGTAATTGACAGTAGCACGAGGAGAGATACCGAAATGGAAAGAGACAAGATAAGCATACTGGAAGATATCGGGAAGATAATAACCGAATCTGCACGACCGCACAGGACGCTGGAAAAGATTGTCGAACTTGTTGCCGGCAAATTTAATATAGATGTGTGTTCGGTATATCTTCTGGATACAGACAAGCAGTCTCTTGTACTACAGGCAACTGTGGGATTATGTAAAGAATCAACAGGCAGAGTTAGGATGAGCATCCATGAGGGACTCACCGGTCTTGTTTTAGAAAAGATGCAGCCGGTATTTGTTGTAGATCCGGTCGCACATCCAAGATACAAGTTCTTTGAAAAAAGTGGCGAAGAGATTTACAGCACATATCTGGGTGTCCCCCTGGTACATCTCCGGAATCCGCTCGGCGTACTCGTTGTCCAAACCGTGCAAGAAGACGCTATATCCAGGTCCGATATGAATCTGTTTTCAACCATAGCCAGCCAAATCTCCGCTACAGTGGCATATACCGGTCTCCTTGATGACCTGAAAAAGGAGCGGCAGGATAGGCGATACTTAGAGGAAAAGCTTTTAGAAGAAGTAGAAATACACGCTGAAAAAACAGCAAAAAAGGGAAAGAAGGGTCTGATCAGGGGCATGCCTGTATCGCCTGGTTTTGCCGAAGGTCATGCGCACTATCTGGGGGAAAGTATCGGCTTTGATCAGATAG
>DAOUSD010000327.1 GCA_030627405.1 Deltaproteobacteria bacterium | reverse complement strand
TAACAGTCCGTTTTTATATAAAGTTTTTGCCTAATAGCTAACGGCTGACAGCTAATAGCTATCATCAGTCAATGTTGAAGAAGTGTAAACTACAAAATGAAGGATGCCTACATCGTTATATTTTTCCCAATTTTAAATTTTTAGTTTTACTGACAAAATACAAGGTCAACAAAGTATCGTGAAGGATACCAAAAACAACATGCGCATAGGTATTGGATATGATGTACACAGGCTTGTTCATGGTCGAAAGCTGGTTCTTGGAGGGGTCATTATTCCCTTTGAAAAGGGTTTATTAGGCCATTCAGATGCAGATGTGCTTGTCCATGCCTTATGTGACGCCCTTTTAGGCGCAGCCGGTTTAGGTGATATCGGTCAACATTTTCCGGATACAGATCCTGTATTCAAAGACATTCACAGTATAAAACTTCTTGTAAAAACCTGCGAAATGATCAGTAGAAAAGGCTTTAAAATAAATAACATAGATTCTACGATTTTTGCACAAGAACCAAAGATTGCTCCTTTTAAAGAAGCCATGAAAAAAAACATCGCTCAGGCAATAGAAGTTGAACCGAATCTTATCAATATCAAAGCCACTACAACTGAAGGTCTCGGTATGATTGGTGAAGGGAAGGGAATCGGGGCTATGTGTATAGTTCTGATATCAAATGAAAAAATGAACATCGAACATCGAACGTCCAACATCGAATTTTGAATAAGGTATTCTGCTAATTTATAAACTGGCTGAGCGGAGCGATTTCATCATTCGACGTTCGACGTTCAATGTTCGATGTTGGACGTTCATCTTTTAATATGTTCGACATTCTGCGGTTCACCTGTCTTCCGGCAGTCAGGGATTATAATGTAATTCTCTTTGATATTGGTCGAATGCTTGACTACTTGACTATTTACAGGAGTTATATGACAATTCGCATATATAATACATTAAATAGAAAAAAAGAAATTTTTGAACCTGTGAAACAGGGCAGGGTGGGTATGTACGTTTGTGGTCCGACTGTTTATGATTCATGTCATATCGGACATGCAAGGTCTATATTAACATTCGACGTGATTGCAAGATATTTAAAGGCAAGTGGTTTTGAAGTAACTTATGTTAGAAATTTTACTGATATTGACGATAAAATAATTAATCGGGCAAATCAGCTAGGTATTGATTGCAAAGCACTTGCTGAAAAATACATAAATGAATTTTACGAAGACATGGATGCTCTTAATGTTGAAAGACCCACAATCGAACCAAGGGCTACGGAACATATTGCTCAGATTATAAAAGTTATTGAAATGCTTATAGATAAGAGCATGGCGTATCAGATCGACGGCGATATATTTTTTGCAATAGAATCATTTAAAGATTATGGCAAACTTTCCGGACGTAAGCTTGAAGATATGGAAGCCGGTGCCAGAGTAAATATCGACGAAAGAAAACACAACCCTTTTGATTTTGCTTTATGGAAATCGGCCAAGCCTGGAGAGCCTGCGTGGGACAGCCCGTGGGGTAAGGGGAGGCCGGGATGGCATATTGAATGTTCGGCAATGAGTACCGAATATCTGGGTAAAACATTTGATATCCATGGCGGAGGAAAAGATCTTATCTTCCCGCATCACGAAAATGAAATTGCACAGTCAGAAGGGGCATTTGGTAAGCCTTTTGCCAGATTCTGGATTCACAACGGGTTTGTAAATATAAACCAGGAAAAAATGTCAAAATCACTTGGCAACTTTTTGACGATAAAAAATATATTAAAATCTTATTATCCTGAGGCTCTAAGACAGTTTCTTCTCTCGAGCCATTACAGAAGCCCCATTGATTTTACAGATAAAGCAATGGATGAGGCAAGTGCAGGCCTTGACAAGATTTATGCGCTGCTTGGGCGTGTTGAAGAAAAGAAAGAACTTTCAGAAATAAATAATGTTGGGCCTGGTAATTATTACAAGCAGTTTTGCGAGGCAATGGATGACGATTTCAATACTGCTCGAGGCATTAGTGTGCTTTTTGACGCTGTTCGAAATATAAATCGTTTGTTAGATGAAAATAAAGAAGGATTATCTCAAGACACAATAAAAGATATAATTTCATGTAAATCAGATATCCTGAGAATCGGCGGCATATTAGGCATTCTTTATGAATCACCTGAAGCCTATTTTGAGGGAAAGAAATCTAAGAGTCTGGGGAAAAAGTCAATTGATCCTGCTGTTATTGAAGATATGGTTAAAGAGAGGGAAAAAGCCAGAAAAGAAAAAAACTGGGAAAAGGCAGATAAAATCAGGAAGCAGCTTGAAGTCATGGATATTGTTATTGAGGATCGGCAGGAGGGCACGGTTTGGAAAATAAAAGAATGAAAACTAAGAATCGGCGAGCGGGCGAACCGGTGAATAAAGGACAGTTCGTTCACCGCCTCTCCGTTTCTCCGTTTCTCCGTTTCCTATACGTTCATCTTTTAATATGAATTTAATAAGTTATCCAATCGTTCTTTATGCCTTCATTTAACCTGGTATCAAATTTCACCCCAAAGGGGGATCAGCATTTACTTAGGAACGGGGACGAAATAACTTCCCCAACTTTGCATCACAGCTTCAGGCCACCTTTGCCCGATCTCAAATCACAAAAATATCAAAATAGCCCGCTATTCCATCAACTTTTGTGATTTGAGATCGAACAAATTTG
>DAOUSD010000121.1 GCA_030627405.1 Deltaproteobacteria bacterium | reverse complement strand
TTAAGAAAAAAGAGGCACTTTTGTATATTTTGTCAAAAGGATAAACTCAAGCCATAACATTCTATTTTTCTAACTGATATTAATACTCTTTTTTCTTTAGGCTCACTTATGCACGAGTTTCAGACGTTCTTAAATTTAAATGCCCGCTGCCTCTGATTAATCTCATATTCGAGTTTTCAAATTTCTAATTTAATCTCTCCCTAATTTCCAATTTCAAGTTTCAAGCCGTGAACGGCTACGTTTTATCTTTATTTGGCTTATTTGACGGCAAAGTTAATTCACTTGCTATTGATAAATAGGTTGTTATAAGCTCCCTCGCAAGTGGAGCGGCAGCACTGGAACCATGTTCGCCATGTTCAACAATAACAGCTACAGCTATTTGGGGGTCCTTTGATGGAGCATAGGCTACAAACCATGCATGTGGTTTTAAGTGATCCAGTTTATTTGCTTTATCGATAGAAGCATTATCATTACTGCCGGTCCTGCTCACAAGCTGAGCTGTCCCGGTTTTACCGCTGATATCCACATCATCAACATGTGCAATCCATGCAGTTCCTTTTCTTTTGTTAACTACCTCCCAAAGCCCTTTCCTCACAATCTCTAACGTCCGTTGACTGACAGGCAATTTTCCTGTAACCTTACTCTTGTTTTCATTAACGAGTTCGCCCTCTGCTGTCTCTATCTTTTTAAGAATCAATGGCTTATACCTTGTTCCTCCATTCGCTATTCCAGAAATCAAAGTCATCATCTGCAAAGGGGTTGCAAGATTATAGCCCTGCCCAATAGCAATAGAAAGGGTTTCACCTAACTGCCATCTAATGCCTGTACGAGCCCTTTTCCAGGCAGCGGTTGGTATCAAACCCTTTGCTTCATGATCAAGGTCAATACCTGTTGCTGATCCCAGACCACAAGCTCTGGCATACCATGCCAGTTTATCAACACCCAGTTTTTGACCGACCTGATAAAAAAAAACGTCACAGGATTCAGCTAATGCCTTCACAATATTAACTTTACCGTGTCCTCTTTTTTTCCAGCATCTAAAAACCCGATTCCCGCACTTGTAATGTCCTGGGCAATAAAACGATGTATTTGCATCAATTATTCCTTCCTCAAGACATGCTATTGCCGTAACTATTTTATATACGGAAGCTGGGGGATACTCAGCATTAATTGCCTTGTTTTCCATTGGCCTAAATGGATTAGAAACAAGAGAATCCCATTGTTCATGTGACATACCGTCAACAAATGCATTCTGGTCAAATGCAGGGCTGCTGGCCATAGCCAGTATCTGTCCTGTAGCCGGATCCATAGCTATTATTGCGCCGGCCAAACCTTCCAAAAGTTCTTCAGCCTTTTTCTGAACTAAGTAATCAATTGTAAGATAAATATTGTGGCCAGGAAAGGCTTCAACGGTTCTCAAGACTCTAACAACCTGCCCTGCCGCATTTACCTCAACCTGCCGTCCTCCACGCTTACCTCTCAATAGACCTTCATAAGTTTTTTCCACACCAAACTTTCCAATATAATCACCTGCTCTATAATCAGAATATTTCCCCGATTTAAGCTCATCGGAACTAATCTCACCTAAATAACCTATTAGATGAGCCGCACTTTGCTTATAGATATAGTGCCTTCTTGGTTTAACGCTAACAACAATGCCGGGAAGATTGTATTTATGGACCTCAATGGCAGCCAAGGTATCTCGGTCTATATCCTGTTTTAACAAGACAGGGGTATAGGATGATATTCCCTTCTTGCGGCTGATTTTTGCCATAAGCTCTGTTACCGGAATATCTATATATTGGGAGAGCCTTTCAATTGTATGTTCAACAGGTTTGGCATCTTTCAAAATTATATTCAAATCAAATGATGGTCTATTATCAACCAGCAACTTTCCATTGCGATCAAAAATTAATCCCCTTGGAGGGTCTATATTTTGCAATCGTATACAGTTGTTTTCTGAAAGTCGTCTAAGCTCACTCCCTTCAATCACCTGGAGATAAAAGAGGCGGGCAAAAAGTACTAAAAAAGCCGTTAAGACTAAAAAAACAACCCCGGGCAAACGTCTTTTATACCAATCACTATCTGTGCTCTGTAAATATTTGCTCAAGGTTCCTCTTGTTTCCTAAGTCCGGCCATTATTTTAGCTTTTTTCAGCAATTAGTCCATTAAACCATTTTTCCAATTTCTTATGAATATGATTAAAAAATGTTATAAAAAAGAAGCCCGTACATCCTGCCCATAGAATTTGAAAAATAACAGTCCTTATAGTAATCGGGAGAAACTGCGAATCCGTACCAAACATAGAAACACTGGCAATAAATATTATATTCTCCATTAATACGCCGGCAGCAACAATAAACAGCAACAAAATATTATTGCGTGCATGTAAATATTGAATAACTAACTTAACAACAATAAACAGCCAGAAATATGTTGTTAAATACAGGCCAAAAGGCCCTCCTGAAAGATTATCCATTAAAAATCCCGGCACAAGTATAAAAAGGATGCCTTCACGAGCAGGGCGGAACAGACCGAGATAAATAATAAAGGGGATTAAAAGGTCATAAAAATTATTGAATAAAGAGATATGGGGTATAATTGTTGTCTGAAAAATTACAAGGCAGAGACAGACGCAGATATAAAAACAATACGTCATTGCTCACTCACAAAATCATGTTTTGGAGAATCCAATACTACTAAAACTTCTTCAAGTTTTTCAAAATCTACATAAGGCATAACCGTTACTTCTTGAAATATACCTGAATTACGCTTGACAATTTCCGCAACATAACCAACACGTAAGCCTTTAGGAAAAACGCCATCTAAACCTGAAGAAACAAATGTGTCTCCAACTTTAACATCATGCTTTCTTAATACATATTTAGAAAGACATCTTCCATCTGATTGGCCTTTGATAAGCCCTCTGGCTCTGGTTCTCTGAACTAAAGCATCTACAGCACTATTCTGGTCAATAATCAGCAAGACCTTGGAATAATTGCAACTAACATCTATAACCTGCCCTGCAATGCCTTCGGGCACTACCACAGGCAAACCCTTTTCAACTCCATCGGATTTGCCTTTATCTATGATTATTGTTTTAAACCAGAGAGAGGGATCCTGGCCGATAACTTCGGCGACAAGAACCTGATTAGTCATAGTTTTCCGGAAATTCAATAAGTTACGGAGTCTAAAATTTGAAATTTCTATTTCACGATACTTATTGTTTTTATCTATGGCATTGCTTATCGTTTTTTTAAGATTATCGTTCTCTTTTGCAACCGAAACCAGAAAAAAATAATGGCCCCATATATTTTTTAAAAATTGAACGGATTGGGTAACGGTTTTCTGGAAAGGAGCAATAAAAAAAATAGCGGTCCGCCCAGACCTATAGGAAGAATATCGACTACTGTTAACAGAAAGGATTATGATATTAACAACGATCAAAGCAACCGCGCCAACTATTATCACCATTTTTTTCGAAAACATGAAACTATATGATCATAACTTGTTTGAGTAGTTCAATACTGTCAATAACTTTACCCGAGCCTAGCGCAACTGTGGATAATGGGTCCTCAGTTATTGTTATTGGAAGACTTGTTTCCTCCTTGAGAAGCTTGTCTAAATTTTTTAACAAAGCGCCGCCACCTGTTAATACAATTCCTCTATCAACTATGTCGGCAGCCAGCTCAGGCGGAGTTTGTTCAAGAGCTATTTTTACAATTTCAACTATGGCGTCTATCTGCTCAGAAATTGCAACCCTTATCTCTTCGGAATCAATGGCAAGAATTTTAGGGATTCCTGATGCAAGGTCTCTTCCCTTGACCTCAATCGTTTCCAGATTCTGGGGGTCCGGGTAAGCGTTACCTATTGTTGTTTTAATAATCTCGGCTGTTCTCTCGCCAATCAACAGATTGTATTTTCTTTTTATATACTGTATTATTGCTGCATCCATCTTATCACCAGCCACCCTGATAGACCTGCTGTAAACAATTCCTGCCAGAGAAATCACAGCAACTTCAGTTGTGCCGCCACCGATATCGACCACCATATTACATATAGGTTCTGTAATAGGAAGTCCCGCTCCTATCGCAGCAGCCATAGGCTCTTCAATTAAAAATACCTCGCGAGCCCCCGCTGATTCAGCCGATTCCTTAACAGCTCGCTTTTCAACCTGAGTAATTCCCGATGGTACTGCAACAATAATTCTTGGCCTGACAAACGTCCGCCTATTATGTACCTTGTGTATAAAATGACGTAGCATTGCCTCAGTGACTTCGAAATCAGCGATAACGCCATCTCGCATTGGACGAATAGCTACTATATGTCCCGGCGTCCTTCCAAGCATATTTTTCGCCTCAAGCCCTACTGCCAACACTCGGTTTTTCATCCTGTTATCAGTACGCACAGCAACAACCGAGGGTTCACTTAACACAATGCCCTTGCCTTTAACATAAACAAGTGTATTTGCGGTACCTAAATCAATGGCAAGATCATTTGAAAACATACCTAAAATACCATCTAAAAATATACTCATAGCTCCTCATTCTCGCTCGTAAATAGCACATATGTTATTCGATTAATTTAATAATACATCGCTACCAAAAATATCCTGTTATTACAAATAAAAATTATACCTAATGAACTTGTAAAAAGTCAATGTTTAGTGTTTACAAAATAATTTCCATCACAGTATCATGTAATATCGGCCTGAATTTCTTTATCTTATTATTATCGCGTGATGGATGTACACGGTTTGTTAAAAGTATAACAATAATTGATTGATCGAGATCCATCCAGAACGATGTCCCGGTATAACCAAGATGCCCTACACTATTTTTAGAAAAAAGGCTGCCGCAGCTCGAATCAGATAAAGATGGTGTATCAAAACCAAGTGCCCTGTCTGAACCTTGCTGCCGTTCAAAAAACCTGTTTATTAACTCTTTCTTAAAATCATGTGAATGTTCATGGAAAGCGAATAAAAGTGAAGACAAGAGAACCTTCACATCCATAGCGGTCCCGAAAAGACCGGCATGCCCAGCTATACCCCCTACAACATAGGCATTATCATCGTGTACTAAACCATCCAGAAGTATTTTGCGCCAGGGGCAAAGTTCTGTAGCAGCAAAACAATCCATATAGCTCTCAGAATTAAGGCCTGCAAAAAAAAGATGTTCGAGCCCAAGGGGCCTGTAAATATCTTGAATTATGAAGTGGTCTAAAGATCTTCCGGATACCTTTTCAACAATCCATTCAAGAACCATAAATCCAAGATCGCTATATAATACATTGTTGCCTGTAGGATGTATAAGGGATTCATTTATAAGAAAGTCCCTTAAAGCCTTTTTCCTAAAATTATACGGAATTTTTAGCAACTCAATATAATATGGTCGATAATCAGGCAGACCGGAATTATGACAAAGAAGGTTTCTAATAGATATTTGTTTCTTATCCGTATCTCTAAATTCAGGCAATACCGTTCCAAGATTTTGCTCAAGATCCAGCTTTCCCTGCTGAATCAACTTCATCACTGCCAATGTAGTTGCAAGAGGTTTTGTAAGGGACGCCAAATCAAAAATAGTGTTTTTTGTCATTATGCATTTTGAGAATATATTCGCATATCCATAAGCCTCAAAAAAAATAATCGAATCATTTTTTGAAACCAGAAGTACACCTCCGGGGAATACCCTGTCTTTGACGCCCTTTCTCATCAAATCATTAATTTGAGACATACGAAGTAAGGCTTTTGGTAACAGTTCGTGGTTCACAGTTTTTTTAAAGAATCTTGTAATGATTGATAGTAACAGTTCACGGTTGTCGGTTTACAGTTAACGGTTCACGGTTAATTGCCTTGAGTTCTCACAACTGAGCCTCTTGTTTCTTGTCAGCCTCCGGCTGATATGTTTCGACCTGTGCGGTTAGCTTTTAGCCATTAGCGGTTAGCTTTTGGATAAAACTGTTCAACATTCTCTTTACCTCATTGACCTGTTGATTAAGTTCTTTATATGTTTCATCCTGTATATAATTGAGATCGCAAGCGAGAAGCATCTGATATTCCACCTCGCTTGCAGATCCGGCAGCGATGCTCATAAACCTGG
>DAOUSD010000103.1 GCA_030627405.1 Deltaproteobacteria bacterium | reverse complement strand
CAAAGAAGCGTTACGAAATCAGTATATTGAGCTATATTGTTACTTCAAACCATATCCATCTTATAGTCGTTGACTGTGGTGAACGAGATGTCATTCCAAAATCTATTAAGTTGGTTGCCGGTCGAACCGGTCAGGAGTACAATCAAAGAAAGAATCGAAACGGTGCGTTTTGGGAAGACCGTTATCATGCAACTGCTGTATCAAGTGACCGTCACCTAATTCAATGCATTGCATATATTGATTTGAACATGGTTCGTACTGGAGTTGTCAACCATCCCTGAAAATAGCGAGTTAAGAGCAAAAAACACCTATTTGGGGAGCGATAATTCATAAATATCAATAAAATAGCGTGGCCCGACCCCCACTTCCCACTTCTATGCGTTATATAGCGCTTTTATGCTTGTTAGAAGAATTGCTTCAGGTATGACAAAGCGTACCTTTTATAAAACTTGACTGTTTTTGGTGTCAGATCACGATTTAATCCTTTATTGAACATCTTACGAAATTCCTTGTATCGTCCACTATGATAAAAAGCCCCTAGTAATTCAGCGAACTCTTCCTTCTTTATAGATGGCATCCATTTTCCTATTCTTTCAGTAATGGAATGGTCGCCTTCTAATATCTCAGAAAACATAGTTCCCTGCTTAATTATCTTGTCAAAGTTGTTTCGCGCACGGTTTTTTGCATCATCAAAAATCCTTGTAACTCCTGTCCCACAAAAACGAAATTCCACTCTCGTTAGCAGTCGGATAAAAAGTTCGACATCTTCATTATTAACTAACTCTTCATTATACATTCCGTATTTTAGCATTAAGTTTCTGGATATAAGAAAACTGTTGGTACTAAGCCATTTTTTATCACGTAAATATTGATCCAGCGAAAGAGTATCCCCTGGTTTTATAATTTGGCAATATCTATTGTATTGTTATTATACGATGAATCTAATCGGATACCAAAGGAAGCGCTACGGAATTCACTACAGCTTAACAGGAAATATAGCCTTCTCTCTATCGAATTTTTTGTCAAAGTATCGTCTGAATCTAAGAAACATATGTACTCTGCATCGGTCTCCTTTACCCCACGATTACGACTATAGGCTTTCTCTTTATTGCTTTCGTTTCTATAGATATGAAGACGTGAATCATCTTTATCTTTTAAGAGCTGAGTGCTGTTATCAGTTGATCCATCGTCAATCACCAAACAGTCGATATTTGGATATGATTGGATAAGAATTGAATCAATCGCTCGGCAGAGTATAGGATACCGATTAAACGTTGGAATTATTACTGCAACCTTAGGATAATTAGCCATCATTTTGTTTTTCTCATTTATGTAAAATCAATCAACTATGTTCAACTCGTAAAAGGTCGGAATTCCGGTAGTCCCTACAAAGCAATGCAGGTTTAGAAATATCGTCCTATCTTGCTTTGCAAACACCTGATTTTTCGCCATGTGCTGCCAGAAGCTATGATATGTAACTTGTTGAAATTATTGACCCGCACTGTTTTGTAGGGACAACCGGAATTTGGACGGCAATGCAGAAAATGGACTTATTATAAACCAGTCAACTGTTTGATCTGGTTTTGAAATATCCTGGCAACTTTTGGCATATCCTTCCAGTTTTTCATAAATCGCCTGCAATCACGTTTTAGTGCTCTTCTTAAACTCCATCTGCAACTATGTTTACGCATGCCTTCTATATCAATAAGATACAGCCTTTCGCCGGCTACTATAAAGTTTGTAGCTTTGAAATCACCATGACTCATGCATGCGTCGGCAAGCAACTTAAGAATTTCTCCAAACTTTATACTCAGAGCTTCTATGTTAATTTCTTTTGACCTATCAGAAGTAATCAGGCGGTATAGATCTGTTCCATCAATATATTCTGCTATGTAATATGAGGTTGACCGAAAAGGCCCCCATCGTCTTTCAAGGAAGGCTATGGGTTTTGGAGTTGGAATCCCCAGAAGTTCCAGTCTGTGAGCATTTCGCCAGGATGACCATGCACGAGTATTGCGAGGACATCTCTTTAAGGCATGGATGAAATTTTTAATATTGTATCTTTTAATTACCAGAAGCTTGCCGTTTACTTCAGCCAGAGCAACTGTTGCGCTGTTCCCGTCTTTCAGCAGTCTGCTTGAATCAATTACTGAGTCTGGATCTGCAATTAATTTTTTCATTTCTCCGTGATAAAAGTCACGGCCACAGACCATATAGCTGTTCCATGATTTATGGCATACAAAAGCAGTGCATTCGCGAAAGATTTTATGCAGATATTTTTTACCTCCGTTTTTTCTTTGAAATTTTACTTCTTTTAATAACTGATTAAACAGACCGCTATCTGATGGCCATGATCTTTTTGCTGTGTATGCCTGAAAAGCTGTAGAAAACAAATGGTCGAAGTTACGATTGAATTGAGCCAGGAATAACCCTAAATTATTCAGACTCATTGCTTTTGGCAGGGGTGTTCCTGTTTGGCCTATATCAATGGTATCACCGTCAATTGTATAAATATCATTGTCGGAAAGAAGAAAATTTCCTAAATGAAGATCTTTCTGTTTGAGGCCGGCCTCATGCTGTTCAGCTATTACAACTGCTATGCGTTTAAGTAATTCACTACGTTTTTCATCAGTTTCAGCCATATCAAAAACTTCGTGGGGATTAAGGGCAGGCATAATTCTTTGAAAGACCAGAACAGGAATATCACCTTGCTGTAGATTGCCCTGAAGCAAAAGAGCCGGCGTTTTTATGCCGGCGTTTGCTACGGCATTGATTCCCTTTATTTCACGTTCACAGTGACGCCTTGCGCTTTTGGAGTTTAAAAATATTTTTACTGCAACCGGTTTTTTATTCCATTTGCCTAAGCACACCAGCCTCTTCCCAGGAATTATTCGTGCGATACTTTCAGAAATAAGTTCAACAGAAAAATCATCTGATTTCAGAAGAAACTTGAAGGGAACTTCTAAATTTCTTCCTGAATTGCGAAGATATTGGCTGTCAGCAGTTGATTTCATCTTTAATTATCAAGAGAATCATCCATAAGTATCTGTTCGGCGTTTAAATCTTTTAGGGCTTTATTGATGCGTTTTAGACCTTTTCTGATAGTGCTTTTCCTGGCGCCTAATTTCGGATGAAGCACCATGGTAGCGTGATTTAGATGGATGACGTAGTTACTGAGGAATGCTGATTCAAGAAAAACCATTTTATAGCCATTATTTTCAAGCTTTTTATGCATTATCTTGCCGGCGGTTTCTTTGCCATCAGAAAACGAGAGATTGTTTTTTCTTATTAAGTCCATCCGGTAAAGGGCCAAATGGCTCCGCAGGTATAAGTAGTTTTTTCCTTTTCCTTCCAGGGCGTGATCTCTTTTGCCGATCAGGCGGTAGTAAAAGCCTTCCCATTGGTACTCAATGGCCTTGGCCAGTCTTTTAAAATAAAAGGCTTACTCTCAAGTTTCCATGAACCGACTCCGGCAATAATTGATTCTTGTTCTATTTCTGCCAATAAGACATCAAGCCAGCCCGGGTGTTTAACAAAGGTATCAGTATGCATGGAAAGAACATAAGGCGTGGTAACCTTTTCCAGTGCAAGGTCAAGAGCTCTTGCGTGAGATAAAGATGGAGTGTCATCCTGTTTTTTCTTTCTTTCAATGAGCGTTATGTATTTAAGGCTTTTCAGATATTTTAGAGATTCGTCTTGAGAATCATTATCAATGACGATTATGCTGATTTTTTTTGGATCAGTATACTTGCGCAAAAGGCGCAGGCATAGCTTGGTAACTTTAAGGGTTTTATAGTTCGGTATTAAGGCTGTTACTATTGGATTAGACATATTGGTATCTAAGGAAAATTGTAAGACGTGAACGGCTACTTATTTTTTATGAACTCGAAAACAGCAATCATGTTCCCTTCTTTATTCGCAAATATTTTGCCGGGTTTGAGTTTTAGCGTTAATAATGTGTTTTTTATTTTTTCATAATGCTTTTGTTTTGTTTTTAAAGCAACAAAATCATCAGATGACCACTCAGGTATTATGAGGTTGTCAGAAATATCCCATTCCATAAATTTTTTTCCAGAGCAATAGGAAAGTCGAAAGTTATTTGTATAGAGTTTTGACTGCTGCGGCATATTGTGTTTAAGCCATGTGCCGGCAGTAGTAATATATGCCTTGGATTGATTAGGAGGTACAAAAGCATAGATAAGCATGATTAAGAAAGCAAGTGATAGTATGGGGAATACAAAATTATTTCTAAAAAATTTTTTTTTATCCAGCCATTTTTGCATAATATAATGCAGGCTGAATGGTGTCCAGAGCAGCAAAAGCAGGCTTGCAGGCATTAAAAAGCGGTATGATATAAAAAATTGTTGTCCCAAAAATATGGCTGGTATCATTAGATTCAATATCGAAAAATATATTATCACTCTTTTTATGCCTTTCTCCGCAGGCATAAGCCTTTTCCAGAAAGCGTGGCCGAAAAGCAATGTATGTACAGGCCATAGGGTCGCTACCAGTTTGTATAAATATATCCCGGTCAGCCCGGATATGACCATAGTTAAACCCCACTTCTTTGAATAGTCGTTAAGAATCGTTTGGCTCATAAGCACTGCTTTTGTATTTATATTTGCGCTTAAGAAAGTTAGGCCGTTTTGCAGTTGATGCCAGAATTCGCTTAACCTTCCGAGCTGGGCAATATCTCTATTCGGTATATTGAGCCACCAAACAATTATTATGGATATAGTAATGATATTGAAACTATATGCTTTAAGAGTATTTCCTAATTTATTCCAAATCGCTGTTTCCTTTCGGAATAAGAGAACCAGAGGGCCAAGGCAGCATAGCACCAAGCCTTCAGGACGAAATAATATAGCAGCGCTTATAAATATTCCCCACCCTAAGGCGTGGCGCCATTTTAGGTATTTATAAAAGCGAACAAAATATAAGAGAGCTAATAAAGAGAATGCCCAATAACCAAACCCTCTAACAATGTAGTGTTGATAATGATGTAATTGCGGATGGCTAAGAATAATAAGCGCACCTATAAATTGCACGAAACGTGAACCGCCTAATTCCTCGATAAGAGCGATGAAGCTGGTTACAATTATAACAAGAAGTGCTGCATTCAATACATAGGTTGAGTTCTCGAAAGATAAATGAGTTATTTGGGACAGCCATGCGATAAATATTGAATAAAACGGCCAGTTATAATGTTTCATCGCCTCTTGCCACCCACTGTTTGCAAAGGCCTCAGCAGTTTGCAAATATAGAATTCCGTCATTATTTATGGGATTCTGGGTGTTAACGGCGATGAACAGAGTTATCAGGCTTATTATCGCCGCAATCGGCCGAATATAATTAAACTGATCAATCAGGTAAACACAGCGTTTTATGTAGTCTTTCATTTTTTATTGTCTTTTCGAAATTGATGAGCTCATAAAAATTTCTCGCCTTATCCTTATCGCTTTTTTTGACCGCGAGCTTCTCTTTTTTCTCTTTGGCGCTGCCGCTTGGCCAGATCTTCAGGATATAGTTCAGGGTGATGCTTTTTCCATCGTTTATGAAACCATAACCATTGCTCTGGATAAAGTCTTATTGCTTTTTCAACGGAGTCTGTCATAATTTGTGTATTTGTACGCAAGTCGCTACGCACGTCGTCAGTTTTATGTAATCTTAATCTAGGTTCCACAACGACTGTCAGCTTTGCGTCGGACTCTCTTATACAGTAAACCGGCAGAACCGGGCAATTGTATCTTGCGGCCAGCAAAGAGGCTGAATATGTGGCATTGGTCTTGTGGCCGAAAAAAGTAACATCAACTCCTTCTCTACGAGAAGTCCCCTGGTCGATTAACAAACCTATCATTTTACCTTTGCGTAATGTCCGAACCAGTTTGATCATAGCTCCTTTCTTGCTGATAATGGTATTCCCCGTACTTGTCCTGAGCTTATGAATTATCCGTTCAATGATATCGGGCTGATTTTGCGCTACCACTACTACTGACTTTTGCATATAACATGATAAAAAAAGACTACACATCTCCCAGTTCCCTATGTGGGCTGAGATCATAATAATGCCTCTAGGGCTTTTTATGGTATTTAAAAGATTTTCTTTCCCCTTTATTCTAACTTTTTGCAGAATATCTTCTTTTGAAAAACAAGTCATTTGACAAATTTCCAAAAGCGTAATTCCCATGTTTTGAAACGTTTTCCTGGAGATCCTATTTATCTTATCCAATGGCCACTCAGGATAGGCAAATCGGAAATTGCGCCTTGCAATTCTCCTGTGACGCGCATCAAGCAGGTATGCAAGACCACCTAATATATTTCCAGCTTTGACAATATATTTTTTTGGTATATCAACAATGAAAGTTTTTATCGATCCTAAAAGACCATTGGATTTTGACATATATTTTAACAAAAGATTACCATTTATTACGAAAGTATAGAATTTGCCGCATCCAGTACTTGCTCAACGCTTATCTGCTCCATGCAGTCTATTGTATTGCACTGTCGCTTAAAGCAGGGACTGCAATCCGGTCCTGATCTCAAAATTTTATGTT
>DAOUSD010000249.1 GCA_030627405.1 Deltaproteobacteria bacterium | reverse complement strand
TTTTAGAGACTCGTGAGTTCCTTGCAAAGCGTGTGAATAAGCGCGGCAGTTATCAGGTAACGGCAAATGATATTATTTTCTTCAATGGCCTTGGTGACGCTGTTGCCAAAATATTCGGTTTTCTCAGAAGAGAAGCGAGAGTAATCGGTCCTTCACCTGCGTATTCTACCCATTCGTCGGCAGAGGCGGCCCATTCCGGCTATGAACACCTGACTTACAATCTGGATCCTGAAAACGAGTGGATGCCGGATCTCGAGGATCTTGAAAATAAGGTTAAATATAACGATTCAATTGCAGGCATCCTTTATATAAATCCGGATAATCCGACAGGTGCGGTTTATCCTCGCTCTGTTCTTGAAAAAATTGTGGATATAGCTAAAAGATATCAGATATTTATTATATCCGATGAAATATATGCAAACATTGTTTATAATGGATGTGAAATGGTACACTTGAGTGAGGTGATAAGGGATGTTCCTGGAATGGCATTGCACGGAATATCCAAAGAATACCCATGGCCTGGAAGCAGATGCGGCTGGATAGAAGTTTTTAATCAGGATACAAATTATGACTTCCAGAGGTATATTAACAGCCTGATAAATGCAAAAATGCTTGAAGTCTGTTCAACCAGCCTGCCTCAATATTCAATCCCCCTGATTATGGGTGACCCAAGATATGTGGAACATCTGGATAAGCGAAAAAAAGTTTTTGAGTACCGCGCTCAGGAGGCCTGGGAAATATTTTCTAAAGTTGACGGCATACATGTAGTAAAGCCTAAAGGCGCATTCTATATGTCAATAGTGTTTAAAGATAATATCTTAAATGAAAATCAGATATTGCCCATAGAAAACCCTGTGGCAAAAGAGTTTGTAGAAGAGAAAGTAAAAGATGTAGAGGTAGATAAACGTTTTGTCTATTATCTGCTTGGTTCAAGAGGAATATGTGTGGTTCCTTTAACGGGCTTCTGCTGCACAAGAAAGGGCTTTCGCGTAACTCTTCTGGAAACAGATGATGAAAAACGCAAATGGACATGGGAAACCGTTGCTGACAGTATAAGGACATATTTGAGTTCAGCATAATTATAGACTTTCAGATAAATAATTTCACTTTGTTATCAGTCGTTGACGTATAACTAATACGCCTTCCTCCTTCTGGCCTTGTGAAATTAATTATCTGAAAGTCTATAGGTTTACGGTTTACGGTTGGAGGTTGGAGAGCGATGAAATTTTCACAGGCAGGGCAGGGGCGGACTTTTGTTATACGCCTTGAGGACGGAGATATTCTTCATGAAGAAATTGAGAGGTTTGCCCGTGAGCAGTCCATCAAAGCCGCTGCTTTAATAGCGGTTGGAGGTGCTGATACAGGAAGTAAACTTATTGTCGGGCCCGAAGAGGGAAGAGCTAAACCTGTTTCTCCGATGGAGCATATCCTTGAAAATGTCTATGAAATAGCGGGAACCGGAACACTTTTCCCTGATGAAAAGGGTAATCCCGTGCTTCATATGCACATAGCATGCGGTAGAAAGGAATTGACCGTGACCGGTTGTGTGCGAAACGGTGTAAAGGTTTGGCATATAATGGAAGTAATACTATTCGAGCTGATAGACAGTACAGGCGTTCGTGTTTTTGAAGCGCAGACAGGTTTTAATATGCTAAGACCGTGAGGCGGTGATATGGGCTCGGTAAAAAATAATGAGGGAGTGTTGTGGTGTCATATCACTCATCCGGGTCCCCTCCCCTGCTTGTCAGCAGGCCCGGGAAGAGTACAGGCCGTGCTCCTGTCCGCTTGTATAGCCCTAAGTTTTTCTAAACAGTCTGAGCAATTTTCTGCTCAGAGTCCACAGAATGTTTTGTTTGCAGGAAAACAAGGTTTTCAGATCGTTTATTAACTAATTTTTCAAGATCAGAGTAAATGGACTCCAGCCTGGGCTTTTGTTTTTTCACACAGGAAGGGATAGAAGCCAGGTTTTCTCCTTTAAAAGGCTGTTTTTGGGCTATACTTAGACAGAGGTTCATGCCTTTTTCTAAATTTTTCTTAAATTCCTTCAAGGTCTTGACTTCCCTGGGCGAACAATCGCAAATCTTTACCTGCTTTTCAAAATAGTCAACATACATTTCGATTTCCTTGGCAAACATATGCGGTCGTTCAGCCGGGATCAAAGACCGGCTCCTTCCATATATATGATCAACCATTTCTTTTAAAGTATAAATTTTGTTAAACCATGCTATATTGGGCCCGGGGCATATTGACTGGGGAGAATTTTCTTCTTTGGATATCCCCAGGTTAATAAGCGCGCCGTTGCCGAGATGATCACAAAGGCAGGTTTTTTGTACAATATTTTTTTTATACTTTTCTTTTTCCGGCTCCGGAAGCACTTGCTTGTTTATTTGTTCCAGCTTCATTGTCTGGTATTGTTTTGATGCCAGACAAATAGGCAGTTTTGTAAATTCTGTATTGGATACAAGAAATTTTTTAGGGCATGGTGAGCCGGGATTGCCTTCCGCAGCCTTTTTGCTGGTATATATTTCCGACCCTGATTTGCGTAAATTATTGAAAGGCACTCCAATAGGAGAGACATCGCTCAAATAGAGATCTTTTTCACCTGAAAGTCTTAAAAGTTCAAGAGTAGTGTCGTCAATACAGGTGGTTTCCGGAACCAGTAAGAAAGGACTGCCCCAACCTGTCAGATCCATGCCAAAATCTTCTTTTAGTCTGCGCACTTCTCCATTGTTGCCGATACCGCCCTGGACAGTAACAAGAGGGCTGTTGTTTTGGGCGGATTCAGCATATTCCCAGCCCATTTTCTTGTAATATTTTTTTATGAGCGGTAGAAATTCATTTGCCAGTTTTGCACGTTTTTCTTTAAATTCCTTAAGCGCTGTCGGAAGCAAAATTCCATTTGAAGCAAAAGCATGGCCACCGCAATTGAGCCCTGACTCAATGCGAAATTCATGAACTTCCAGGCCTCTTTTGGCCAGAAATTTACCTTGTATGAGTGCGGAGCGGAAATCGCTCACCTTTAAAATTATTTTCTTTTTGATTTGTCCTGTATTATTTCTGTAAAAGTCTTTGAAGCGTGTCATATAATTGAACAGGCGTTGGTTTATTCCGGCTGAAAATACAATAGCTGATTTAAGGCTGCTTTCGGCATAGCCCCTAAATCCTGTTTTTGCATCGCTGAATTCATCACTTAAAGGCTCTCCATTGCTGTCGTAATTAGTACAGTCAACTTTTACCATTATATTTACGTCAATAGAGCCGGGCCTCATTTTACTTGTCAGCTCTTTCTCCAGGGCAGATCTTTTTGATCCTTCTTTCATATTTAAAAGTTCGTCGTATGCCTTTTTTAAAGGGGATTCTTCAGGCAGTAGATCAAAGTATTTGCTTTTTTCATTATTTTTGAAAAACGGTTGTTTCTTTATCCTGTCTATTTTAATATTTACAATTTTCTGTACTGTTTCAAGATAGGCTGTTATTCTTTTCGTTCTTCCGTTATTTTCGCTTGCCGGTATCCTGGAATACGGCAGGCTGAATTTTTCAGAATAATATTTTCGGATTTTTTCCAGCAACAGATCATCGACTAGAGATATAACCGATGTAATGCCTAAACAGGCTACACGTATGGGTGTATCAACAGAGTGACCGGTACCCATAACCGGAATATGAAATTCATGATAATAGTTTTTCATTTATTGACCCTTTAATATTAAATACTTTGTTGCAAAAAATTTTTATAATATAGAACAGTTAAAAATTACAGTACTGTTTTTATATTTTACAAAAGTTTTACAAATCTTTAATTTTGAACTATAGACTTTCAGATAAATAATTTCAACCTGTGCGGTTAGCCATTAGCGTTTAGCCGTTAGCATTGAAAAGGGATGGAAATGAGAGATTTTAGAGAACTTAAAGTATGG
>DAOUSD010000247.1 GCA_030627405.1 Deltaproteobacteria bacterium | reverse complement strand
GTTAATTTTCAAGGGAGTATGAGCCTTTTCGTTAGATACATATAAGGAATACAGAACGGTGTTTAATTATTGTACATAATATTATCTAATAATATAAATATGTTCTTGAAAATCAGTTAATAAGTGTCCAAGAATCAGACATTTTTTGTATTCACGCCGTTCGTTATTCAGGAGCTTTATTATAAGCAAAGCAACATAAAATCGTACAGCAATACGTTCTGCATATATCGGCATGAATATTGCTTATTCAGTTTAACGGAAGAGTTTAAAGCTATTCCTGTAGCGCAAAAAAAAACGAATACAAACAGATATAGCCGAAAAATGAAAGATTGATTGCTCTCTTAGCTTCTTTCACAATCTCACCAGAAGAATTACTTTTTTTATCCCTATCCGTGCTTCATATAATTACCACAAACATTCTTAATCTCAGCCTTAATCTTTTCACTCAGCCTTAATCTTTTCACTCAGCACTTTATTTAAAATTTACTTATCAAAAAAAATGCCTGACTGTCAAGCCAAATCAGCTTGACGGTTGCACTATTTTTCACTTGACAAATCGGACAGTTTGTTGTAGACTTTCTAAGTTTAAAAAAATTTCAACGCTATACGCAAAATTAAACAAACCTAAATAAACTTTATGAAACCAGCTATTTTTCTAAACAATCTTTTTTACGATACCTTAATATAAAATGCCCCCTCACGAAAGGTTATTATCGCGATAACTCAATAGTGTTTATAAAAACAAAAGGGGATATTTGCGACAACAGGAGAACATTTTATTGTTTGTTTTAAGTAATCGCTCAACTTAGGTTACAGCTAACTGGAGGTGACAAATTTCATGGGACCCATATTAAATGCGATGATAGCGATGGGCGGCATCGGCTTGGTACTGAGTTTTGTGCTGGGAATTGCGTCAAAAGTTTTTTATGTGTATGTTGATCCAAAAGTTGTTGCAGTAGATGAGTGCCTTCCCGGCGCAAACTGTGGAGGATGCGGCTATGCCGGTTGCAGCGATTGCGCTGTTGCTATGGCGGCAGGCGAGGCCCCGCCTAATGCCTGTGTGGCCGGTGGAGATGATGTGGCAGCGGCGGTTGCCGCTGTTCTCGGAGTATCCGCTGGTGCGGCTGAAAGGGATATAGTCAATATATTTTGCAGGGGTACCCACAGCGTTGCGGAACGAAAATACAATTACAAAGGCGTATCAGACTGCCGGGCGGCTGTCCTGCTTTCAGGAGGAGACAAAAGTTGTTCTTATGGTTGCCTTGGTCTTGGCACTTGTGTTACAAATTGTCCGTTCGGCGCCTTAGCAATGGGAGAAGATGGCCTGCCTGTAGTAAACAAAGAACTCTGCACCGGTTGCGGCACATGTGTAGATATCTGTCCTCGCCATATTCCCAGGTTGATAAAAGAATCACAAAAAGTTGCAACTCTTTGCAGTTCTCATGACGGCGGAAAAATTGTTAAGGCAATATGCGACATTGGCTGTCTGGGATGTGGGAAATGCAAAAAAGCATGCCCTGAACAGGCTATAATAATTAATAAATTCCTGGCAATCGTTGACGGTGAGAAATGCACTGGGTGCGGTGAGTGTTTTGAAAAATGTCCTACCGGTATTATTCAGAGCTTGGTTGCTAGTTAACATAACATATGGAGAAAAAAACAACCATGAAGATACTCATATCCATAGATGATTCAGAGTATGCTATAAAAGTTGTCAATTATGTGGCTTCTACTGTTAAGCCCACAGTAAATATAACCTTGTTTAGCGTATTGCCGACAATGTCTTCAAATCTGGAAAAGATAGAAAAAGACCTCCAACAGCCGTTGTTTTCAGAAAAGGTTGTTGAACTGAGATGGATGATTGATGAGGAAAAAAAGAAGGCGGAATCAAGAATAGAGGAATGCCGGACTATTTTAAGGAATGCGGGATTTTCTGACGACATTGTTGAAGTTAAAATGCAAAACAAAGTTGTTGGTATTGCCAGGGATATCATAGCAGAGGCGGGAAAAGGAAAATATGACACAGTTGTGGTGGGACGTAGAGGATTGTCCGCTACCGCTTCGTTTGTATTGGGAAGCGTATCCAATAAGATTGTACAGAATATAAAAGATTGTACTGTCTGGATAGTTGAATAAAATTACCCGTTGGTTCCATAACTTTTTTACTTGAAAGCATTCTTACATTATGGTATGAAATTTAAGTTTAGTTTTACACCCACTTTTGCAAATATAACGCTTTTGAAAGGATATAAGGATAGAATATGATATCTAACAAAGAACTTCAGATAGCTTACGGCCTGGCTATTATTTTGTTGGTTGTGGGTGTTCTAAGTTATGCCGCTTTTCCTGCTAAGGCTCCGGAACAGCCGGTCAGAATAATGTTTAAATGTGTCGCAGGAAAGATTTTATTTGATCACAAGACACATACTGTGGAATCAGGTTACGGCATCTCATGCAGTGACTGTCATCATAATCTTGAAGAAGGTGAGACAGATCCCCAGGCCTGCGGTGAATGTCATGAACCTGTAAGTCAGGACGAAGATGTTCTAAGCAGGGCTGATGCATTCCATACACAATGTATCGACTGTCATAAAGAAGCTGGAGCCGGCCCTGAAAAATGCGCATCATGCCATGTAATGTAAGCAGATAGTTTTTATTTGCTAATTGAATAAAAAAACGCGCCCGTTTCGCCAATATTGTCTGACAAATAAGCCTGACCACCATTGATAGCATTCAGGCGAAGCAAGCGAGTTGAAAAAGCTAAAGCTAAGAAAGGTTAAACTATGATAAAAAGATCTTTTATCGGTTTGGCAAAACCAATACTCAAATACGGATCTCTTGAAGATACGCCTTCCCTTAAACAAATCCCGACCCCAAAAGAGATTACCCTTTTATCAACCTGTCCTTTTGACAAAAAGAATCTGTTATTGAAAAAAAAGGCGACTGTTAAGACCGGCCAGAAGCTTTTACTCTACAATGAAAAAGATGAATATGTTGTTTCAAGTGTTACAGGACAAGTATCATCAATTTCCTCTTATACGGGTGACTTTGGCAGATCTTATACCGCCATTGCAATTGAGGTGGCTGATGATGAAGAAACAGATGATGAGTTCAAGAATATCTCAAAGGATGCTTCTCTTGAAACCATCAAAAATTTTCTTGCATTTGTTCCGGGCAACCCTCCGGTTAAACTGCTTTCCGACAAAGACAAACCTGTAAATACAATCGTTGTTTGTTGTGCTGACAGCGATCTACTAATAACAACAAACCGGCATGTTGTTAAATCCGATATTGATGCAATAAAAAATGGAATAAATATCCTGAAAACAGTTACCGGAGTTAATGATATAATAATGGTCGCTTCACAGAGCCAGATGCATGAACTCTCCGCAACCGGTGAAAAAGTAAAACAGGTTAATGATACATATCCGTCCGCTCTCCCGCATCTTATTATGAAAAATATCTTGGGCAAGGTGGTGCCTGCCGGGAAAAACCCTGAAGATATCGGGGTGTGTTTTATCAGCGCTGAAGCAGTTGCATCTATCGGAAATGCATTTAACAGCGGGCAACTACCTGTAACAAAAACCCTTACACTTGTTAATAAAGATGGCACTAAAACACTTGTATCGGCCAGAATCGGAACACCGGCAAGCGATATATTCAAGGCTTTTAATATTACCCTGAACGAAAATGACAGGATAATATTCGGCGGCCCCATGACAGGCTCTTCTGTCTATTCAGAGGATCATCCGGTTCAGCCTGACACCGATGCCATTATCGTTCAGGATAGAGATGACATACCTGTTATTTCAGATTACCCCTGCACAAACTGCGGCGACTGCATAAGAGCATGCCCTGCAAATATTCAGATTAATCTGCTTGTCCGGTTTCTTGAAGCGGGACAGTACGAAGAAGCTGCGGATCAGTATGATCTGTATTCATGTATTGAATGCGGCCTTTGCAGTTATGTTTGTGTATC
>DAOUSD010000302.1 GCA_030627405.1 Deltaproteobacteria bacterium | reverse complement strand
CATCGAAAGAAAAACCATCTTTAACCTAAATTGAGCGATTAGCTATTAGCTATTAGCGTTTAGCTTCGAAAAATCAAGGTATTACGTTAATTAGAAATTGCACCCAATGGGTGAAAGTTTGTAATAGCAAAATATTCTGTAATCATTAAACTAATAGCTAACCGCTAAAGGCTAATCGCTCAACTTAGGAGTTATCTAAACTTTTCCATTGCCCTCTTGAACCCTGGAATCGAGTTTATAATAGTATCATCATCCACACAAAAAGCTATCCTAAAATGACCCGGACAGCCAAAGCCACTGCCCGGAACTACAAGAATCAATTCATCCTGCAGAGCTTTCACAAATTTTACGTCGTCAGGGACAGGAGATTTCGGGAAGAGATAAAAGGCTCCGGATGGCGTGACAAATTCGTAACCGCATTCTGCAAGGTTGTTACATAGAATATCTCTTTTTCTTTGATATTCAGATATATCAACGCTTGCTCCCTGTATTGAAGCTATTATTCGCTGCATAAGAGCAGGAGCATTAACAAATCCAAGAATTCTATTGGCCAGAGCCATTCCGCTGATAAGATTTTCTTTAAAAACAGCCTCCGGATTAACTGCAATATATCCTATGCGCTCGCCGGGTATGGAGATATCCTTGGAATAAGAAGTGGCAATTATGCTTTCTCTATAGCAGTTAAATATACTTGGAACTTTAACTCCGTCATAGACGATTTTGCGGTATGGCTCATCGGAAATAATATAAATGGTTCTGCCTGATTTTTTCCCTTTGTCATTTAATACAGTCCCGAGTTCAATTAGACTTTCTTTGCTGTATATTTGCCCTGTCGGATTGTTCGGAGAATTTATGAGCACTGCTTTTGTTTTATTATTAATGGCAGATGAAATTGCAGTTATATCCAGGCTAAAATCAGGCCTTGTCGGTACTGTCTTTAATATTCCGCCATGGT
The DNA here is from genome assembly GCA_030627405.1 of Deltaproteobacteria bacterium. Classification (GTDB taxonomy): domain Bacteria; phylum Desulfobacterota; class Desulfobacteria; order Desulfobacterales; family ETH-SRB1; genus B13-G4. The sequence continues at coordinate 2,194 of DAOUSD010000302.1, read as the reverse complement.
TATCAGCATAAAACTTGTATTCAACAAAATAAGGGGAGGGAGTAATAACCTCATCGCCGGGATCTAATATCGTTTTAAGAATAACATTAAGAGCCCCTGCTGCGCCGCAGGTCATTATTATTTCTTTTTCAGAGACCTCTGCCTGCTGTTCCACTGAAACATAGGCGGCCACCGATTTGCGAACATAAGGAAAACCAACGTTGGGCATATAAGCGTGATTCCCCTCCACAGAGGACCTGGCGGTATCTATCAGGCTGTCTCTGAAACTTTCCGGAGGCTTAAGGTTTGGATTGCCCAGGCTGAAGTCATATACATTGCCTGCACCATGCTTTGCCCTGAGGCGCGCTCCCTCTTCAAACATTTTGCGTATCCATGAAGATTCGGACAGCATCGCCTCAATTTTTTTTGCAATCGTCATAATAACCGTTAGTCCACGGATTCAACAGACTTGATTTCCGGAAGTGCCTTTTTCATAATTTTTTCGATTCCGTCTTTAATTGTCATTTGCGCCATCGGGCATCCGGAACAGGCGCCTTTCAAGCGCAATTTAACCACGCCGTCAACCACACCAACAAGTTCCGCATCTCCTCCATGAGACTGAAGCGAAGGTCTTATTTTTTCTATAATTTCCAAAACTTTTTCTTTTATCATTATATTATTCTCCTTAATTATTATTTTTATAGTAGTTTACCATGGATCTTCACGGAATTACACTAAAGTATCAAAATAATCTTCTCATTTACTCATTGTTTGCAATTTTCAGTGAAACTCCGTGTTATTCCGTGGTGAAGTTATAGAAATTTTTTCTAAAAGTTGCAAACTCATCCTTTAATATTGCTCCCCGTATTTTTTTCATGAGGTTTGTATAATAATGAATATTATGAATTGTATTCAAACGATAGGAAAGCAGCTCTTTTGCCATATACAGGTGGCGTAAATAGGCTCTTGAGTAATTACGGCAGGTATAACACGTGCATCCTTCTTCCACAGGATGGGTGTCATACCTGAAACGAGAATTGCTGATATTTATTGTGCCGTGCTTTGTGAACATCTGACCGTTCCTGGCGTTTCTTGTTGGAATAACACAGTCAAACATATCTGCGCCAAGAGCAACAAGCTCTATGAGATCTTCGGGCGTTCCTGTTCCCATTACATATTTTGGCTTTGCCTCCGGCAGGACAGGGAGTATAAACTCTGCAATATCAAACATTATATCTTTAGGTTCCCCGACACTCAATCCGCCGACTGCATAGCCGTTGAAACCGATTCCCACCATCTCTTCAGCAGAGATTTTGCGAAGATCCTTGAACATACCTCCCTGAATTATTCCGAACAGTAAATTTTGAGCGCCTTTGTTTTCATTCCAGACTTTTTTACATCTTTTTGCCCATGCTGAAGTTAGTTCTACTGAGACTTTTGCTTCATTTTTGCTTGATGGATAGGCAATACAGTTGTCCAGGCACATCATTATATCTGAGTTGAGGCAGATCTGAATTTCAACAGCCTTTTCAGGAGTCAGCAAATGCCTTGATCCGTCGATGTGGGACTGAAAAGTAACGCCCTCCTCATTTATTTTTGCAAGCTTTGCAAGCGAAAAGACCTGGAATCCGCCGCTGTCGGTCAGAATCGGCCTGCGCCAGTTTGTAAATCCGTGAAGGCCGGAAAACAGGTTTATCACTTTACATCCCGGCCTTAAATACAAATGGTATGTGTTGCCAAGGATTATTTGAGCCCCGGCTTCTATAAGTTCTTCAGGGGACAATGACTTTACTGTAGCAAGGGTTCCAACCGGCATAAAAACAGGAGTTTCAATAATACCATGACGAGTATGAAGTAATCCCGCCCTTGCCTTTGTTTTTTTGCATTCCGCAACTACATTGAAATCAGTCATAATATATAGGGGTCAGGGTTCAGGATTTACGCAATAAACATTGCATCACCATAGCTGAAGAACCTGTACTTTTCTTTAATCGCTTCCCTGTAAGCATTAAGAATATTTTTGCGGCCCGCAAAAGCTGATACAAGCATCAGAAGTGTTGACTTCGGCAAATGAAAATTTGTAATCATTGCATCTGTAACTTTAAACCTGTAACCAGGATATATGAATAGATCACAGTTTCCGCTTTTGTTTAAAATATTTCCATTAGTATCAGATAGATATTCCAATGAGCGAACGCAAGTTGTTCCAACGGCT
>DAOUSD010000137.1 GCA_030627405.1 Deltaproteobacteria bacterium | reverse complement strand
TAAAAGCTAACCGCACAGGTTGCAAATTTTCAGAAGTTTACTGTAGTGTAGTTCATTGTTTACAATTTTCAGTGAAACTCCCTGTCATTCCGTGGTGAATTTTTACAAATTAGACTGTAGATTCAGGAGGAAAATATGTCAGGTCATAGCAAGTGGTCTTCCATTAAACATAAAAAAGGTGCAACTGATGCCAAGCGTGGTAAAATTTTCACGAAAATTATAAAGGAAATTACTGTAGCAGCTCGTATGGGAGGAGGAGGAGACCCTGCATCAAACCCAAGGCTGAGAACGGCAATCCAGGCAGCAAAAAGCGAAAATATGCCCAAGGACAATATTGAAAGAGCCATAAAAAAGGGAACCGGAGAACTCGAAGGAGTAAATTACGAAGATATTATTTACGAAGGGTACGGCCCGGGCGGCACAGCTATTTTAATTGAATCACTTACTGACAACAAAAACAGGGCTGTTGCCGATATTCGCTACATTTTGAGCAAATCCGGAGGGAATTTGGGTGAAAACGGCTGTGTTTCGTGGATGTTTGACAAGAAAGGATATATTGTTATCGAAAACAACGAGGTCGATGAAGAAGCTTTGATGGAAATCGCCATAGATGCAGGCGCTGAAGATGTGAGAGAGGATGAAAGTAATTTTGAAATTATCAGCGAGCTTCAGGATTTTGAATCAGTTAAAACAGCAATAGACAAAAAATCAATACCTTACATTGTAGCTGAAATAACTATGCTTCCAAAGTCAACAGTAAATTTAGAAGGCAAAGAGGCGGAACAAATGGTAAGATTGATGGAAAATCTTGAGGACTGCGATGATGTGCAAAAAGTATATACTAATGCAGATATACCTGAGGAAATTTTAAACAGCATGGAATAAAGAAAGGTCTATCATCCTCTGAACCGCTTTTAATGCGGGCCGCTGTAAATCTTCCGGTACCTTAACCTCGCCTTCCATGAATTCAAGGCTTCTGACAATATCTTCAAGAGTGATTTTCTTCATATCACTACATTCCATATTTAAAGATGCAGGATAAAAAAATTTGTCGGGATTTGCCTTTTTCAAAGGATAAAGCAATCCTATTTCAGTCCCTACGATAAAAGATCTGCTTTTCGATTCCATGGCGTATCTGATCATGCCGGAAGTACTTAAAGCAACATCTGCCATATCAATAATATCCGGCGGGCATTCCGGATGAGCCATGAAAACGGCATCCGGATACTTTTGTTTTGCAGCGTTAACATCTTCAGCGGTGAGGCTGTCATGAATCGGACAGTATCCATCCCAAAAATGTATCTTTTTTTTTGAATGCGAAGCTGCATACATAGCAAGGTTTCGATCAGGAACCATCATTAGTTCATCAGCATCAAGGCTGTTTACGACTGCAACAGCATTCGCCGATGTGCAGCAAATAGTCGAGATAGCCTTAACCGATGCAGATGAATTGACATAAGTTACAACCGGCATTGGAGGAAGTTCTGCAAGCTTGGCCTCAAGCTCTTCCGGAGTCACCATATCCGCCATAGGACACCCGGCATCTTTGCGCGGAAGCAATACTGTCTTATGCGGGGACAGGATTGAAGCTGTCTCTGCCATAAAAGTTACTCCGCAAAACAGAATAACCTCGGCATCGGTCTGGGAAGCTTTGATACTCAATTCAAGTGAATCACCGCAAAGATCAGCAAGATCCTGTATCTCCGGAGGCTGGTAATTATGTGCAAGCATAATTGCTTTTCTTTTTTTCAGCAGGTTTTTTATCCTATCTCTCATTTTTTATATCCATAGTTACTCAGGTAACAGTTTGATGTTTTGAACAGCCGTAAACTGTGAACCGTGAACTGTAAACCGTTGTTTATTCATCAAGTTCCAGAACATCTGTACCATAAGGTATATTAAAAATAAATATCGAATCGTCAGGATTCTCCAATAGTTTAATATTGATCAGCTTTATTCGAGTCTCATCGCCGTATAAATTATATGTAACAATCTCTTCAAGATAAAATGTTTTCTTTGAAATTGACAAGTTTATGTATGATAAATCGTTTGTTTTCTTTAAAGGCAAAAGTTTAAGTATATAATAATCGTTGCTGTCAGTATTTTCTATGGTAATATCGAATTTTTGTCTGATAAGACTAATGTCTGAAAGGAAACTGGCACCCTTGCCATCTCCAAAAAATGATGGGAATTCCCCAATCATAACCTGGTTATCATCCGGTCTGTAAACCCATAGATTCTTACCATCTGTAACTATAATTTGTATGTCAGGCTCTTCATACTCCCATCTCATCTTACCCGGACGTTTGACCGTTATTTTGCCCGACGCAGAATCCGTTATATCCATTGCCTTTAATGTCGATTTCTGAACAAAACAAGCAGAAAATCCGGCAACAGCATACTTTTTCTCAACTTTGTCCATAATTTTATCAAGCAAAATATTCGATTCCTGCGATTTTGAATCTTGACGCATGGATGGATCTTTACATAACACATGCTGTGCATTTAAAAAAATAACTATCCATAAAATACATATAACTAATTTAAATCTCATACTACAGACCTCGTTCAGTAGTTAGGGTTCGCTCAAAAATAAATTTATATTTTCATGTGTTGAGGCGTACGCATGGCAAGGCGCGAAGGTGCGAAATAGCAGGCTATTGCAAGCCTGAGCAACGCAGCTATTGGTGCTCATGGCCAGCGAAAAACCGCAATTTGCGGCCTTTTGCTTTTGATGTATAATACTTTAATCGGAAATTTACAAACTCATTTTAGAAATAATTGCGAATGTAATCTCATTATGATAGGAGTCGGGGATCGGTGAACGAAACCATCAATTCTTACAGGAGATTGTCAAATGCTGAAAAAGCCGAGCTATAAAGAATTGGAAAAAAAAATAAAAGAGCTGGAAAAAATAGCTTTTGAGCACGAACATATGGATGTAAAGCATCTTGAAAACGAGAAGCTTTACAGCAACATCCTTGAATCCATAAGCGACGGCATAATGGTTCTGGACTCTAACTTCCACTTTACGCACTGGAATAGTGCAATGGAAAGAATATCCCAAATTCCACGAGAGAAAGTTGTTGGCAGTGGAAAAAATGCATGGGAAATTTTTCCCGACCTGGCAAAAAACGGTATGGATGAAATTATGTGGAAAGCAATGCAAGGTGAAATCACCATGCAAAAAAATGCTCCACTGCGTTTCACTAAGAAAAAAAGCGGTTTTATTTCAGAAATGTTTTTTCCGCTCAGAAATACTAAATCGGAAATTCGCGGTATAGTCGGAGTAATTCGTGATATCTCCGACGGTAAACAGGCAGAAGAGACCATACGTCTTAATGAATCTCGTCTCAACGTGCTGTTGAAACTTAACCAAATGACTGAAGCATCCTTAGAGAAAATAAAGGACTTCACTCTCGAAGCTGCCGTTAAGCTCACTAAGAGCAAAATCGGCTATCTTGCATTTATGAACGATGACGAGAGTATTCTTACTATGCACTCCTGGTCGAAAAATATAGTAAAACAATGCAACATCGGCGATAAACCACTAACCTACCCTATGGAAACAATGGGTCTGTGGGGTGAAGCTGTCCGACAGAGAAAGGCGATTATTACCAATAATTATTCCGTACCCAACCCTTTTAAGAAAGGCCTTCCAAAGGGTCATATAAAAATAATTCGTCACATGAACGTGCCCCTTTTTGAAGACAATCGCATTATTATCGTTGCAGGCCTTGGAAATAAAGAAAATGATTACGAGGAATCAGATGTCCGCCAGCTTACATTGTTAATGCAGGACATGTGGAGTCTCATACAGCACAAACAAAGGGAAAAAGAAAAAAAGAAAATAGAAGTTCGACTTTTACAGGCACAAAAGATAGAAACAATAGGCACACTTGTTGGAGGTATTGCCCATAATTTTAACAACCTGCTAATGGGCATACAAGGATATACTTCCTTGATGCTTTTTGAGACCGACCCTGCCAATCCAAATTATGCAAGGCTAAAAAATATAGAAGAAATGGTTAAAAGCAGGTTTAAACTTACCCAGCAGCTTCTTGGATATGCGAGGAAAGGCCAGGATAAAGTCAAGCCCCTTGACTTAAATCTATTGGTTGAAGAAACCTCGGAAACCTTTGGCAGAACTAGAAAGGAGTTCACAATACGCCGTGAACTTGCTGACAACCTATATACAATAGAGGCAGACCAGGGGCAAATTGAGCAGGTTCTATTGAATCTTTATGTTAATGCTGCAGACGCTATGCCTGAAGGTGGTGACTTTACCTTAAAAACCATTAATTCTTCCCACAAAGACATAAAGGGAAAGCATTTTGATCCAAAACCGGATAACTATGTCATGTTATCGGTTGCAGATACAGGTGCGGGTATGGACAAACCTACAATGAAGCGTATTTTTGAACCATTCTTTACAACAAAAGACATGGGCCGGGGAACAGGTCTCGGGCTGGCATCGGTATATGGAATCGTAAAGGCTCATAATGGATATATTGATGTCGATTCCAAGAAGGGGCTTGGAACAACATTCAAAATTTATCTGCCTGCTTCTGAAATAAAGCTCCAGAGAGTTGTTAAAATTTCCGAAGAACTAGTTAAAGGGACAGAAACAGTCCTCATGGTCGATGACGAGAAGGATATACTTGAAGTGGGCGGAGAATTGCTGAAAGCCATAGGTTATAAGGTGTTAACAGCTATAGATGGAAACGAGGCTATTGAAATTTACAAAAAAAATATGGATAAGATAGACATTATCCTTCTGGATATGATTATGCCTACTATGAGTGGCGGGAAAGTCTTCGACATAATAAAAAAGATCAATCCCAACGCAAAGGTACTTCTTATAACTGGATACAGTTTAGACAATCAGGTAACGAAAATCTTAAACCGAGGTTGTGATGGGTTTATTCAGAAACCCTTTAATTTAAATGAGTTATCTGGAAAAATAAGAAAAATTATAGAATAAAATATATTGCGGAGGCTTATATGGAAATCAAAATCGTCAAAATTGAAAAACCAGATGGCCTTAACATGATTTTAGGGCACTCACATTTTATCAAAACTGTTGAAGATATATATGAAGCTATGGTAAATTCCGTTCCAATGGCTAAATTTGGCGTGGGCTTCTGTGAAGCTTCTGAGCTATGCCTGGTAAGGTATGCGGGCACTGATGAAGAGTTGATTGAACTGGCAAAGACAAATGCCTATAATCTCTCCGCAGGCCACAGTTTCATTCTTTTTATGAAAGATCTATTCCCTATTAATGTTTTGAACTCTATCAAGAACGTAACTGAAGTTTGTCGTATATTCTGTGCAACAGCAAATCCAGTGGAAGTCATCATAGCGGAAACACAACTTGGTCGGGGAATACTGGGAGTAATTGACGGGTTTGCCTCAAAGGGCATAGAAGCAGAAAAAGATGTTCATGCACGGAAAGAACTTCTGCGAAAAATCGGCTATAAACAGTGATGGCTTCGTAAAAAGTCCAACTTCGGCGTTGCGCTGCATCCTTCGTCATTGCGACGTATAGACTTTCAGATAAATTAATTATCTGAAAGTCGGCATCCTTCATAACAGCCTAAAAGTAATTTACACTTTTAAGGGTAAGATACCTCAAAAAATATGATTTGTGCGCATAGCTGTTAGCCGTTAGCTTTTAGCTTTTAGCTTAACAGTCCGTTTTTA
>DAOUSD010000035.1 GCA_030627405.1 Deltaproteobacteria bacterium | reverse complement strand
CTGTAGAGGCAAACTCCTATAAAATTAAATCCAATTTGGCCCAAATATCAGTCAATAATGGCATTTACAATATCGGCCTTATAAAAAAAACGTGAAACTTCAGTCTTATAATATGATCGGCTAAAGGGGATAGTCTCCGAGACATGAACGTTCAATACAGGCAGTCCTTATAATCCATAACAAAAGATATCGCTTATAGATTCATAAATAGCCATAGCCATACATTTGCGCCACTGTTTTTCTGACAGGTTGTATCTCTTACGGTCGGATTGTCGTGTTCTCACAAGGCAGGTGTTTTTATGTAAATCAATATCGTTCTTATAAAGCTCGGTCATAAAGGCAAGCTCGCTGTCTGTAATGTCGTTAATACCGAAGATATAGAAAGCTTCGTCTCTGGTAATAGCCTTCCTGTGGCTACCCGTGTTCGCTGCTCCTGTGTCATCGTCCGTTGTCTCAAAGGTCATATCTGTCCCAGCATCAAATAATGACGCCATTACACACTGCCGCCACTGTTTCTGGGTCAAGTGCCATTGTTTAAGCTCGGCTTTGTCTGGTGTGACTGCACATACACAGGCAAACAGCTCAAGCACGGTCTTGTTGTTTTGAAGATAAAAGGTTTCCTGTTCTTCAGTAAAGTCCAGTCCAAATACAGGTTTTATAAACTCAAGCAAAGTACCCCCTTACAAGTCTTCGTACCGTGTCAACTGGTCGCGGCTCAGACTGTCAATCGCCTCCTGATAGGCGGCTCCCTCCAGTTTATCGAGATGCGCAAACTCGTCCGCATGATGAGTAGTATTGTCCTCAGCTACGGAGGGGGCTGAGGTACTATCAAGCCCCCGCAATGCGGCCTCAACCTGCTCTTTAGCCCTTAACAAGACTTCCATGTCAGACATCCTGGAGCCTTCATCTGATGCAATAAGATTGTTGACCGTGGCAACGAACGCTGCATTCAATGATTCGTTGCTTTTATACTGGCTGTTGTCATCCAAAAACCGATTCTGTTCCAATTTCCAGCGCCCATCTCGCATGTTTCGGTTTGATTCTTGAGCGAAATCCGATGTCCACTTCAACTCATTGTAGGCATCTTTTGCTTCATCAAGCTTGAAATAGTCGATGTCACCATCTTCAAACTTCTGTTTGGCTTCATCTAATTCAGCCTTCAGACTGTCGAGTTTGTCTTGATCAACTTCGGCGAATATCGGCTCAAAAGTTTCTGGTGTAGATGGGGCTTTTTGCTCTTCCATCCCACCGCTTGCCCCCGTCCTGTTATCATTAGCTTCTTCCCCCTCAACGTCCTTGTCAGGGACTTCCTCCGCTTCTACTTCCTTAAGGACAGCAATTTCAGCTTCAGTCAATCCTTCATATTCATTATTGTTTTCCATAATAGTTTTCCTTTATTTTTGCTGTTACCTCAGATTAAGGTTAGATTGTTCTTATTTATCGGGGGCGCATTATATTGCCATCGCACTGTGGCGGTTACGTCTCCAAGCTCCGCCGTATCGAACCGGCTTAAACTTGTGAAAGGCGGCAACGGCAAAGCGCAGGCCGTTTATAGCGTAAAACTTGTCTTCAGGCTTGTCAGCAAGCTCCTGTTTGGAGATCCGTTTCAATTGCTCCCGTACTATGCTTTGTTCGGGAAGTATCAGGCTGCCGGTTCTCAACCAATCATTTATTAGCGATGCTCCCAGTTGAAAATTCTCAGCAAAAGGAGCTTGCTCCAGCCTGCCTATCTTAATCTTTTTTTCATGGCAAAAGTTTTGATAGGCTCCCAGGTAGTCTGTGTATTTTTCCTCGGTAAGAGTGTAAACCGTACTACAGCATAAACGAGCACAGTCATCCGTCAACTTGTCAAACATCTGGTCGATAGAAAGGCCAGGATATTCGCATTCGGATAGCAGGTGAAGCTTCCCGCGCTGGTCCCTCAGATCATCTCTATCGAAATAAATATGCTCCTCACCAAGAATACAATGATAGGCTGGCATAGTGCCCATAGGCCAACTCAATCCACCACGCACTGCTGAATAACTTGAAGTCCTGGTTTCGCCATCCGTGGTAATGGTGTCGTGAGAAATACCCCGTTTTGTTTTTCTGGCATTTATAACGTTATACATGTTAAATATTCTCCTGTGTTACAGATTTGGGAACAGCAGATCAGGCGTTGCGAACGTCAAGCAAAGTGCGTCCGCCCTGTCTGGTGATCGCTTTAATAGTTCTTTCATCGTATCTTTTTTCATAATACGTATCTTGCCATCAATAACCTCATAGGTCGGTGTCGCAAGCTCTTCAATCAATAACTCATCAGGTGGCAGCATTGCTCCTTTATCGGTTCGCAACCACTCACGGCAGGCCCACCATAGCTGATCCCGTAATATCTTGAATTCGCCCAATTCTACAGCTTCTGTGGGGGATGACGCTACTTTAACCGGATGAGCCGAACAGCTACCCCTTTGCATATGGGGAGCGACTCCTGCACCTATGCCGGTCGCATCAACGTTAACCCTCGAAATATCTCTGCCCCTATATTCAGCTATGGCTCTATCTCCGGTTTTAACAGTATCGACACCGCTCCAGGCAATAAGACGCTCGATATAGCCACCATAACGAAAACAAGCCACGTTTGCATCCGTCCCAAACTCTCCGACATCCAGCCCCATAACAGCGCTTGTGTGACGTGGAGCGATCTCTCCATATTCCGATACGTATAAATCCCACCTTGCCCGTGCCTTTGATATCCAGTCCTTTGAAATTAACTGTGTGTTTCCCTGTGCAGGGTACCGGCCCAAGACCATATAGCTGAAGGCTGGCTCCATGATCTTGTACCAGCCTGGTTTCAAGGGTGGATATTCGTGACCGCTCTGGCTTTTTGCCGTTAAACCTGACAGGAATGAGGGGAGCTCAAAACATTCGCTGTTAGCTTGTTCGCCAGGCGCTAAAGGTCTACACCACTCATTTACACGTCTGATCGTGGCCTCTCTGGTCACGGCGCCGGGGATCTGGTCTTTACCTGTGGTTACATTTGGATGGTTGAAGGCCGACAAGTGAACAACGTTTGCTCTGCCGTTCCGTTCCATCCGGTGTACTTCACCAGCTTCCGCCCGGGGGTTGAACATAACCAATAGACGCGCATGACCGCCGGACATACAGCTTTCAATCCCTCTGTAGACTTCATCCGGAACCGCATCACCTTCATCGACAAGGAACAATAAATGAGGAGAATGCTTTCCGCTAAATTTAGCCTCTCGTTGCGCTGCGCTGCCGGACATTGGAATTGTTACACCAGTTATGAAGCGTTGAGCTGATCTTTCAATATGCAGGGATTTTAGACCATCCCCTTTAAAAACTTTAGGATGGCTCTCTGCGATACTTCCAACCTCACCCCATAACAACTTTTTCAGGTTGCTTTCCGGTGGAGCGGCAGCCGTGTAAACCTGACACTCATTAAAAACTTTATAGAACCATATAGCAATGCGGGCGGCTGCGTGAGTCTTGCCTGTGGCATTGGCGCTTTTTGCTATCGTGACAGGGTGGTCCCTCACGGATTCCATCAAGATCTTGACTTCCGATGTATAGATTTCGCCTAAGACCTGTTCGCCAAAACCAACCGGATCGTTCTGGTAGGCGCTGAAGGCTTTGCAGTCGTCTTGTTCGCGGAACTCTCGATCAATTGAACTTAATAGTTGATCGTATAGCCCGCTTACGAGAGAGCTTGTTAATGATTCTAACTCTAACATCTGGACTTGCTTCCCCTATGGCTTCAAGGACTTCTGTTTGAAACTCCTCTACGGCCTTCATGTCGTATAAGGTTTGAAAGATTTCGAGTTGTAATTTTAATTGACCCCGAATTTCTGCCATGGCTTTTAATGCCAGCTCACGGGGGTCTTTTATTTTAAACTCTTTAACCGGCTCTTCTTCTCCGTTAACCTTTACATATCGAACTTGGCTTTCAAGGATCTGTAGGGCGGTTTTATCCCCGCGACTCCAACGCATGAGCAGGTCAAGAAGCTCGTTCGCGTAATCGTTGATTTTTTGGAGCTGGTCCACTGCATTAAGATTCTTGTCAACAACACGTCCGGCATTTTCGAGAGCTACATTTTTGACTACACAGAGGTTTAATTCCTTTTTGGCCTTGCTGATAGCTCCGGCTGTAACCCCGAAAAGTTGAGCAATTGCCTTCTGTGATTTGCCAGCCTTAAGCATTTGATTTAATTTTACTTTATCTATTTTCGGTTTTGGCATTTGGTTAACCGCATCTCAATTTGTTCAATTTCTTTACCAACGTTAGCGTGAAATTCGATATCTTTTATATTTTTTTTGCAGTTCTTCAAGAAATCGCTCGAGGTCATGTTGAATGTCCCCGTAATGATCGACATTGTGAGCCAACTTTTTGAGTTCAAACAACTTGTTATCGACCTCGCCATCACTGTACGAATTTGACCTGAGGTCGTTCTTTAAAGCGTCATATTTTTGCCGATATTCATACTTTTCAATAACTGTCTGTGATTCTTTGATTCGCTTGTCATTTGCCGCCTGCATCTTGGTTAATTCTTCCAGTGTCAAGGGTGCGTCCTTAAGGACTTCTTCGCATCCCGCCATTTCTGTTTTGATGCGATCAACATCGTTTTTTTCTTCCAATGCCCGTTGTGCAAGAGCCTTTGGAAGCTCGTTTTTTAACTCAGCCAGCCTATTCATTGCATCGGCCTGTAAACCGTGAACCTTGGCAATTCCACCGGCCAACACGAATTTCGTTATCCCGCTGCATTCCTTTAAAATTTCTTTTGCTTTATCGGGTTCCATGATTTTTCCTTTCGTTAAATTAATTGTGCGCACTGTTATCTTTTTAGTAACCCTTTATTGCCGAGTACTGACTGTCTTGCCTTTGCAGATACCCGTAAAACACCAACATGAGAATCAATATAATCATAAACCTTTGGCTTTGCTTTGCCTTTCGCTGGCCTTAATACTCTGCCGAGGTATTGAATAACTCTGCCATCAAACCGGATAGGCGTTGCAAGAAACAGCGTGCTTAATTGCTTGCAATCAAATCCTTCGCCAAGTAGGCTTCCACTTGCAACCAACACCTTGATTTGTCCCTTATTCAAACGAGCAACGATATCCTGCCTTTGCCTTGCCGGAACATCTCCGGTCAGTAATGCTGAAGAAACATTATAATCATCCAATAGGACTTGCTGTATGGCCACACAGTGTGCCTTCCGGTCTGACAGTACCAAACATATGCCTCCGCCATCACGGGACTCTGTGGTCACGTCCGAAGCTATTAAACGGTTTCTTTCCAGGTCTTGTGTAAGCTCTGAAAGCATTTTGCTGTATTCATTTGAAGGGTCAAGGCAAGTTGTGAAGTTTGTTTCCCTGATAACAACATCTGCCTGTAAGATGTCCCCGTTCTCAATTAATTCGAACTTATCAACCTCATGCACGATATCTCCAATGTGCCAATATATGAGCTTTGAAAGTTTATCCCTGCGCCAGGGCGTGGCACTCAACCCCAGCATGTACCGGCAATCGAAAGCGGTCACGGCTTCGGTAAACGTTCTGGAAGGGGTTCTGTGGCATTCGTCTATCACTATATGGCCGATATAAGGTGAAACCTCATCAGCGCATTTATAAAGGGATTGTACTAAAGCAACGGTGATCTGCTTGCCTATGGTTTTCTTTCCGGCTCCGATAATGCCTATTTCACCTTTTGGAATACCCATGAAGGATACTATCCGGTCAATCCATTGATTAAGCAGTACCTTTGTATGAACCACAATCAAGGCTGGCTGCTTCCGCTCTGCTATTATGTATAGTGCCATGACGGTTTTGCCGCTTCCGGTTGCTGCTGATAGTGTCCCAAACTCCCGTGATAATATATCGGTGACTGCCTGCTTCTGAAACGGCCTCAACTTTCCTTGAAAGGTAAAGCCTATTTCCGGCAATATACGGCGCTGGTCTTCAATCTGGTACGGGATATCATATTTGCTTGCCATTCCGATAAGTTGTCTGATAAAACCCCTTGGTGCTATTAGGTTGTCTGTTTTCTCATAGAAGCGTAAGTGTTTGGGCGTGTTGCCGTTCCAGCGATTCATCCGGTTATTTTCTATCCACTTGGGATTATCAAGGGTCAGCCGGTCATATACGATACGACTAAAATGTGAGGGAATATCAAAGATACTCAATTTGTTATCAATTTGGACTTTCATGTTACATCAGCCTTTTTTCGACTCTCTGAGAGCGCGTATATGGCACGGTCTCGCTCGCCCCTATATGATGCCATGCCTTTTGCTACCGCCCTCTATTGTAAAAAACTCGATTCCATCCCTGATTGGCATGGGCGGATGACACACTTCGCATATCCACCTGCCGCCCCTGTTATCTTTCTTGCGCCAAAAGGTTTGACCGCCGCAACAATAGCAGGTCATTGTTTTCTTTTGCGGTCTGTCTTGGCTTCGTTCCCAATATCTGCCATCCGGACAGACAGCCATATCAAAAATCGGCTGATTATTTTTTAGACAAATCTGTCTGAAATCAACCAGAGAAATATTTTTACATGGCTTACCATGCAGACAGATTGACATTTTCTTGATTGCAATTTCGTGGATTTTGGCACTTTCGGTATCAAAAATACTAGCGCAACTTTTGGGTGTTTTTTGAAGCCTCAAGTTGCGCTGTTTTTTTACTTGAGTTGCGCTTTGGTTGCGTTGCCGGTTGCGCTCTAAAGTCTGCCTGGCTAAGGCTTTCAGGCTTATCGGTTGCGCCCTGGTTGCGTTACTGGTTGCGCTTTTTTCCCTCCGAGTTGCGGGTTGCGCGGGTATAGTACGCGCAACCCGCAACTCGGAGCTATTTTTAAGGCAATTTTCCATTTTCTTGAGCCTTTTTGACATGGCGGGAAACATTGCTTTTGTGAATACTCAAGGTCTCTGATATCTCTTTTTGCGTTAAACCCTCCTGTGAGAGCTCTATCACTTTATCGCTTGTCGATTCGGTTAGTGTGCGCATGGCCCACATAGTGCCTTCTCTATCAGTAACCGATAATCTAGCCTCAAAAGGTTCGACGTCTTTGCCAAATATCCCCCGGGCTTTTTCGTAATGTACCTGGAAAGCCGCTCCGTCTTCAGGAACATAGCCAGGTGGATGTCGTAGGCATATGACTGAATCCAAAACATCTTCTTTTTTGGCAGTGCCCCGCTGTCCTCCAAGCTTATTGTCGTGGTGTATCAGGAGCACCGACTTTCCTCTTGCTCGAAGACTTAGCGCCCAGTCCTGCACAGGCTGCCAATCCTCGGCAGTATTTTCACGACCGGAACGAACCAGTGTTGAAATATTATCGACGATAATCAAATATATTTCATCGTCAATATGCTTATTAATTGCTATTTGCCCTTCCAAAGAGGACAAGTTTGGCACTCCATTTTTTTGCAAGTCTGGCGTTATAATCCGCAACGGCGCCACGATTTCCTTGTCCATTCCGAGGACGATATTTGAGATCCTCTCTTGTAATACTACTGCGGGCATTTCACCGTCGATAAACAACACACCTCGCGCTTCCGGTGCCTTCCACCTTAAGAAGTCCCCGCCAGAAGCAATTGCACACGCAATGCCTAAAGCGATGTAAGTTTTTCCAACGCCTCGCTTTGCGTGCAGCATAGCCAGCCCTTGGTTGGGTAACCAAGGGCTTAAAAGATTTTTCCTGGGTGGCAGCTCCAACGCCAAGAAATCTTGAATGTTAATTGATCTGACATCCGCTGTGTTTTCTTTGATAAGTTTAGCGCTCTCCGGTTCATCCTGATTGACATCCTCGACCTGGCTTTTCGGCTCCCATTCTATGGTCTGCCTTACCAAAGCTAAAAGCTCATCCTTTGTATGGCCGGTGTTGAGCCAATCTGAGATGTCACCCTTATCTGGCAAGCCTGGAAGTTCAACGATTTTGATTGAGCTGGCCACACCGTGGAGAGACCTTGCAACCCTCAAGGCATGTTTTCGGCCAGGTTCGTCATTGTCCGGCAAGATGGCAATTTTTTTGCCTTCAAAATACTTGTTCAGCTCATCCCGCCAGTTCCCGGCCCCCATCGGATTACAAGAAGCGACAAGGTTAACCCGTCTTAAGGTTTCGACATCTTTCTCTCCCTCACTGATAAAGCAATATTGCGACTTAGAGAGTTCCGATAAGTTGTAGGGCACGAGTTCAATGTCTTTAGTCAACCAGAGCACACCGCCCTTGCCGTCCGGCCTGCATTGGCGAAAGGTTTTTTCTTGTCCGTACCCCATAGTGAACCGGCAAACATACAGGTAATGCCTGGCCACCTGCCCGCAGGTGTATGTGTAAACATCATCCGGCTTCCCTAATTCGGGATGGCTGACACTTCCAATATCAACGGGGTCAAAAAATTGTTGCACTGCTTTCCTCTTCCGCCGCCTTCTTTTTGGCTGATCGTTGGTCCCTGCGATCTTCCTCAAATCTGACAAGGCAGCACTGAAATCAACCCTATATTTTTTCATGTAAAAATCGAAAACAGAACCCTTCTCGCCGCATCCAAAACAATTGAAATATCCTGTTTGGACGTCAAAACTACACGAAGGATTTTCATCGGCATGGAAGGGGCAGACGCCTATCGCTTGACCTTTGCTATTAGGCTTGCCAAATTTTGCGACTTCGGTTTGATAAAAGGCTTGAATATCGAGGCTTTCGAGGATTTTAGCTTTAAGGTCTGTGTGTTGTATTTGCGTCATTTGCGTTCCTCCTGTCTTGCCGCTGAAAAGCGTCGAGGGCTTTCAGCGTTGCTTCCTGAAACTTGTTATATTGTTCTTTTTTGTGAAAATTGAGGATGTATGACCATCCCTTACCACCGTCCCTCTTCCTGTAGGGTTTGGCCGGAAGTTGCAGCCAACGACTGCCATTCTTTTGATGAACGGCAATATCCCTGATCTCAAGCCCTGCCTCTGTGAACCGGACAGACAAAAAGCCTTGCATAGTCTTTCCGCGGTACGGGTCAAAGCTGATTATTTTAATATTCATTTCCTCATAACCTCTTCTATAATACTATCGATCTCGTTATCCGACACCGAATAAGACTCTAAGAAGGCATCTAACTGGTCAAACCTGACAAGTCTGATGTGAGTCTCGATTTTGGCGCTGTATATTGTGTTCATCGCGAGGTATCATCATGCGGCCTCGTTTATAGGGATGATTTTCCGAGACTCCATAAACTGAACGACATCCGTCAAAGAATAGCGAACTGACCTGGAAAATTTCGTATAAGGAATTCCATGGCCAGCGAAACGATCATTCCTTAAGGTTTGAAGGGCGCGTCCGGTAATACTGGAAACTTGTTTCTCGTTTAAATACTTTGGGAGGTTTTCTGTTCCGGCTCTTTCATTGTCTAATTGATTCATTTTAAAATCTCCTCTGTTTGGGATTAGACTACTTGCTTTACCCTCTAATGGGGAATTTTCCCTAAGGAGCAGAAAAAAAATGAATCAACGGTCATACGTGCCTGATTATATTACAGAAAAAAAATTAAAAAATTTAAAGGACGTAAAAGGAAATTTCCTTTTAAACGAAAATATCCTTGTTAAAAAAAGGGGTGCGGTACCGATGATGAGGGAGAAAAGAAAGAGGGAAGTGTCTTAACCCATCTTTTCGAATAAAAAAATAAAATCCTATAATTATAGCATGTTACTTTTTTAAAATCTTCGTTATGGCACTACTTTTGTTCATTTTGCTTATAATTGTTTTGATCGTTCTGCCGGGGAGAGGGAATAATTCTAAAGCAGAATATATTTTCTGTTGTCTTGGCTCAGGCCGAGTGCTTTTTCTCACATGCACAACATTATCATTTCGGCACTGCATGGAAATTGTTACTCGATTTTGACCTGTCAGTTGTTTTCTTAAATCAGACCAGCTACTGTTTATGCCAGTCTTTTTTAATCGATAACGGATACTGTGAACTAAATGGTAAGCCAAAACACTGATAAAAAGATGAGCTGTTACACGTTTTGTAAGTTGATGAAAAACCGGCCGCATCCCAAGCTCTGATTTTAGCGATCGAAATGCTGCCTCCAAATCTGTCAACATTGTATATGTACGCCATAGAGCGGCTTCATCCAGTTCCATGTGGGTTGTTCTGATACAATATACTCCAGGCAGACTATCTTTTGTACTTGCAATAGGTTGGCGTGTCCAAAGAATCTTAACAGCATTGCCACTTTTTTCATCTTTAGATACTTCTATTTTATAATGCTTTGCTGCTTT
>DAOUSD010000163.1 GCA_030627405.1 Deltaproteobacteria bacterium | reverse complement strand
TCCTCGACATATCCACGGGTATGCCTGCGGTTTTTGCAAATCCTTATGCATCAAGATCTCAGCACATATCTTCGCAAAAAATCGCTCAACTTAGGTTAAAAATAAATTTTAATCCTCAAAATACTCAATGTATTCCTGCGGCTAAAATTTGCGCCTTCCTTATATCCTTTCAACCTATCCACCTACCATATTGTTTGGGTAAATCAAAATTTTTAGTAAATTTGTCTTGACAACTTTACCAATTTACTTATATATATTAAATATAACGTAACAGTTTAACCCTTTAAAAAGACTCTGACAGGATAAACAAGATTTTATTTAAAAGCGCTAAAGCCTTAACATATGCTAAATTCACAGTCTCCCATACCATTATACCATCAGTTGGCGGATATAATACTTGCGAAAATACGTTCCGGAGAATATCCGCCCGGCTCAAGGATTCCTTCTGAAAACAGGCTTGCAGCGACTTATGGCATTGGCCGGCCCACCGCCAGGCAGGCCACGGATCTGCTGGTTCGCAAACGCATGCTTGTAAGAAAGAGGGGCTCCGGAACTTTTGTAGAAGAAAGCCGGAAAGAGGTTGACCTTTTTTCTCTTGCAGGAACGATTTCCTCTTTCCACAGAAAGGGGATATCAATAAAAACGCAGATCATAGAAGATATCCGTATGGAAACCGTTGAAAATGACTCTGACAATCCTTTTTCAGGCCGGCAGGTTTATTTCTTTTCAAGACTCAGCAGGGTTGAAGACATGCCGGTTCTAATAGAGGATATTTATCTGCATGCGAGTTTATTTTCAGGTATAGAGCGATTTAATCTTCAGGGCAGGTCCCTTTCACAGATAGTCGAGGCGCAATATTATATGCGTCCGACAGGCGGGAAACAGAATTTTAGAATCGGGTATTTAACCGGGAAAAAAGCAAAAAACCTGGATATCTCTTCGGACATACCCATACTTGCGGTAAAACGGTTTCTACACTTTGAGCAGGCAAAAAACGCAATATATTCGGAACTTTTTTGTCGAACCGACCGGTTTGTATTTGCCCAGACAATAGGAGGAATAGCTGATGATTAATCGAGGCTACTATGATGGATTCGGAGGCGCTTATCTCCCAGAAATCCTTGTTGCAACCTTTGATGATCTTGAGGATAAGTTTATTAAAGCAAAAAATGATCCTTCATTCTGGAAGGAATATACTGATATTATGTCAACATATTCCTGCAGGCCGACTCCTGTTACTTTTGCCGAAAACCTTACAAATCACTTTAATGGCGCACGTATCTATATAAAACGAGAGGATTTGAATCATACAGGTGCTCATAAGGCAAATAACGTTATGGGGCAGGGGCTTCTGGTAAAAAGAATGGGAAAGACCAGGGTCATTGCAGAGACAGGTGCCGGACAGCATGGCGTGGCAACTGCAACAATGGCTGCGAAATTTGGATTTAAATGCACCATATATATGGGAGAAGTTGATGTTCAGCGGCAGCGTCCCAATGTTTTCTGGATGGATAGACTGGGCGCCGAAGTAATACCGGTTCGAGAAGGAACCCGGATATTGAAGGATGCCATAAATGAAGCTTTCCGCGACTGGGTAAGCAATATGGATACGACTCACTATGTTCTGGGCACTGCCTGCGGGCCGCACCCCTTTCCTGAGATGGTTTCTTATTTTCAGTCAATTATTGGAAAAGAAGCGCGAAAACAGATGCTGGAAACAGTGGGCGGACTCCCCTCCCGCATTTATGCCTGCGTGGGAGGCGGCTCTAATGCATTGGGTATATTCAAAGGGTTTTTGGATGATCCTGTAGAGCTGGTAGGTGTTGAAGCCGGAGGACGCGGGCTTGATTCCGGCTTGCATGCATCCCGGCTCTCCTCTAAAGATGCGAGCATAGGAGTTGCCCAGGGATATAAAACATATTTTCTTCAGGACAGCGATGGACAGATGAAAAAGACCCATAGCGTAGCAGCAGGCCTGGATTATGTGGGAGTTTCGCCCATTCTGGCATATCTTAAGGAATCCGGCAGGGTAAGATTTGAATCAGCTACTGACCGTGAAGTGATTGATGCGATGTCTTTGACTATTAAAAAGGAAGGGCTGGTACCTGCCCTGGAGTCAGCCCATGCATTTGCTCAGGCATTCAAGGAAGCGCCGAAACTGTCCAAAAAAGATATTATACTGATCAATCAATCCGGAAGAGGAGACAAGGACATATTTACGATTGCGGATGCCTTTGATGACCCGGGATGGAAGGAGTTTATCAAGAAAAAAGCGGAGGAGTATAATGCTTGAGTCATACCTTAAAAACCGGCTTATAGAAAAAAAAATACTGCTGATGACCCATATTGTCCTCGGATACCCTTCATTTGAGAAGTGTTTTAAAATAATAGAAACAATGGTTAACGCCGGTGTTGATTTGATGGAGCTGCAGATACCTTTTTCCGAACCAGTTGCTGACGGACCGGTAATACTTCATGCAAATCAGAAATCCCTGGCAGAGGGCAGTACAGTGGAGAAATGTCTGGATTTTGCCCAAAATGTGACACAATCATTTGATATCCCATTTCTTTTTATGAGCTATTATAATATACTTTTTAAATACGGGGTTGATAGATTTGCTGTTGCAATGGCCGAAAGAAATATGAAAGGCGCCATTGTACCGGATCTTCCACCGGAAGAGGGGCGGGATTATCTGAATGCAATGGAAAAATATAATCTTGATCCTATCTTTATTTTTTCTCCTACAACTCCGGATGAACGTATGAATTACCTTGCATCTTTTGGGCGGGGTTTTATTTACTGCGTGGCAAGAAAAGGAGTAACAGGCCTTGATACAAACTTTTCCGGGCAGCTAAATAAATATCTTGAAAGATGCCGCATGGCAACTCATCTTCCGTTAGCTCTTGGTTTTGGAGTAAAAGATAAAAAGGACATAGACTTTTTAAAAGGAAAAACAGATATTGCGGTAATCGGCACACAGACCATAAGGCTGGTTGAAAAAGACGGAGTCGGAGCTGTTGGTGAATTTATAAGGAGCCTCGGATAATGTATTTGTTTTCTAAACAATTAGTAGTGAAACTTGGTTTTTTGTGGTGATAAAAGGGCAAAATGAAATAAAATTTCTCGAGAGAAACCATCTAAAGTCTCGCCTTATTGCAATAAGTTTATCTTTTATTGTTAGCATTTTTCTGATGTTTGCAAAGTTCTATGTTTATCGCCTCACACAATCTTCTGCAATTTTGTCAGATGCCCTTGAGTCTATAATAAATATTGTCGCCAGCGCATTTGCACTTGCCGGCATACTGTTTGCTGCCAGGCCACCTGACGAGAGTCATCCTTACGGCCATGGTAAAATTGAATACTTTTCGGCGGGTTTTGAAGGCGCTCTTATTATTTTTGCGTCTTTTGGTATTTTCAAGTTTGGATTATCCCGCATTATCAATCCCCAGGAACTTTCTTACCTTCGAGACGGGCTCTTAATGCTGCTTGGTATCAGTATAATAAACTTAATTGTGGGTATTATGCTTATTCGGGTTGGTAAGCACACCAGCTCACTGATACTTGTAGCGGATGGAAAACATGTACTGACGGATGTTTCTACCTCCGGAGGAGTTCTATTGGGCCTTTATTTAGTCCAGTTGACAGGTTGGCGCTGGATGGATGGCGCTGTTGCCTGCGCTGTAGGGGTAAATATCCTTTTTACAGGTGGAAAGCTGGTCAGAGATTCTTTTGCCGGCCTTATGCACACCTCTGATCCTAGTCTTCTCAAAGAAGTTTCAGGCGTGCTCGCCCAACACAGAAAAGACACATGGATTGATATCCATGAGCTCAGGGCATGGCGTTCAGGGAATCATATCTATTTTGACTTGCATTTAATACTCCCCCGCGATTTTACCTTGGAAAAAGCTCATAGTGAGGCAAAACAGCTTGAAAATATTATTATTAAATATTTTAAGGGGAAAGCAAGCGTTCTTATTCACATGGATCCATGCATTCATCAGGATTGTCCTTTATGCAGCCAACATCTTTGCGAAATGCGCACAGAGGAAATGAAAGATAAAATATCCTGGAATAGAAAAACCTTAACCCTAAAGGGTGGAGCAGGAGAACGTTTAATGAACGATCAGAAAGATTCCAACACAAAAAATATGGATTAGAAATGGTCAACAAATGGAAAAGATTGGTATAGCTTTAGGCGCTGGTGGCGCCAGAGGATTGGCACATATTTTGATGCTGGAAACTTTTGACGAACTGGGACTTAAGCCGTCCTACGTCAGTGGTGCCAGTGTTGGTGCAATTGCAGGTGTGCTTTATTGTTCGGGGATGACAGGTAAAGAATTGCGAGAATTATTCAGTGAGTTGACGGTTTCACAGCGCAATGGTTTAAAAAATGTATTTAACTTTAAATGGCTCGATTTCATTGCGCCGCAGTTTGAGGGGGCCGGTTTACTAAAGACTGAAAATTTTATCAAATTTTTGTTTAAATCAATTACTGCACGAACCTTTGAGGAGCTTGATATTCCCTTGTTTGTTGTAACGTCAAATTTTTGGACACGTGAAGAGGTGGTCTTCAAAAGCGGTGACCTGATTCCCGCTATACAGGCCAGCATATCTCTGCCCGGAATCTTTGCACCGGTATTGATAGATAACAAGGTCTTAATAGATGGCGGAGCTGTAAATCCTGTGCCTTTCGATATATTACCGAATGATTGTGATCTAACTATTGCGATCGATGTTATTGGACACAGGACAGCAGGCCCGGATCTCGTACCTTCCATGATGGAAGCTATTTTTAACACTTTTCAAATAATGGAGAAAAGTATAACCAGGCAGAAACTGCGTGTTGTCTGCCCTGATATCTATATAGAGCCTTATATTTCGGATGTTCGTGTTTTGGAATTTAACAAGGCAGAGCATGTATTCAGGCAGGCGCAACCTGCCAAAGATCAGCTAAAACGGGAGCTTGAGAAGAGGCTAAATAGAGTCGACGCAGCAACCTAAGGGCTCGCTCAAAAATAACTTCACATTTTGATGCGCCGATCCATCCCACATGGCTGCGTTGCTCGTCGGTTAAATAGCTCGCTATTCGCCCTCCTTGCGTCTTGCCATGCGAGCGCCTCAACACCTGAAATTGTAAATTTATTTTTGAGCGAACCCTAAGGGAGAATGTGAAATTAGTTTG
>DAOUSD010000034.1 GCA_030627405.1 Deltaproteobacteria bacterium | reverse complement strand
CAAATCCTCATTTTGAGGTGCATGATCGTTTTATCCCTAATAATGAAGTGGCCTCCTTTTTCCAGCGCGCTTCTGTAGTGGTATTGCCATATATAGAAGCGAGCCAGAGCGGAATTGTGGCTATGGCCTTTGCATTTGGCAAACCGGTGATTGTTACTAATGTAGGCAGCCTTTCTGAAATGGTTGAGCATGATGTCACTGGAATTGTTATACCACCAAAAAATACGATGGCTTTAAGTGAAGCAATCCTTGACCTTCTGTCAAACACCCAGAAACGGAGATACTTGTCACAAAATGCGAGACAGGCGATGCTGACTATGTTTAGCTGGCAACATATTGCTATGTTAACAGGCAAAGTATATCAAACAGCAAAGGCGGCTTAGATTTTGTCAAAAAATGATTTTATCTCAAGGAATTTTATACCGGAAGATTGTATTCGTATGCCAAACTTATTGAAAAAGGTCTGGAACATCACAACTACCGAAGATTATTGGCAATGGAAGTTCTTGGGACCACCGTTTGAGACAAAAGGCATGGTGATAGAAGACAGAAATGGAAACATAGTTGCATTCAGCAGCTTTTGGTTGAGACCTACAAAATTTGGCGGAAAGAGAATTTTCCCAGGGACACTTGTAGATGTAATGGCTGATCAGAAATATAGAGGCGGAAGGGCTTTCCCTATCCTTATAAGGAAAATTGATTCGGAGATTCGCGCAAAACGAGCATTTTTTGGTTTCCCTAACCCTGTTGCCCACAAACTTTTTCTCAGATATTTCAAAAAATACATAACCGTTGATATGAATATTTCAGCTTTTGTATCCGTAGTCAACGCCGGGGCATATGTCCGTTCAAATAAAGCGATCAAGGCTTTCTTAGGCGGTATCTCCCGCACAGTCCATAAGCTTCGCCTTTCATTTCACCGCAGCAACAAAGACATCCTTGTGCAGGATGTCCACGACGTGGGAGATGAGTTTGATCAGCTTTGGAACGATATCAGAGGAGAATATTTCTGGATTCAGAATCGGGGGAAAGATTTTATAAAATGGCGCTATCAGTTGGATCCGACAACCAAATACCAGATCTGGAAAGCCACGGAGGGAGGGGAAATTACAGGCTATCTGGTGACTACAATCAAAAGTGAGGCTGGCAGAACCAAAGGTTTTCTTATCGATTGGCTTGTCTCACGCAAACGCGAAGATGTTTTTTTGGAAATGGTTAACACCGCATTCTGCTGGTTGGCTAATCAAAAAGTAGATCTGGTGGAAACATGGCTTATGGATCACGAAAAACAATGGGCAAGAATCCTAATGCGCTATTTTTTTATAAAAAACAAGAAGAAAAGGGCGCTTCTTTTGGGCGGTGGTCCTGATTATCTTGATCCAAACTTTCACAAGATAGAAAACTTTTTTTTTACGATAGGGGATTCGGATTATTTCGGGGCGGTATAGAGATGTTAGGAACTAACCTGCTTACAATAGCGAAGAATGCCGGCATCGGAATCGGTGGACGTATTTTTTTTCTTGGCGCTCGTTTTTGTACTACCATATTGATTACGAGAACCATAGGCCCCGAACAATACGGAGTTTTTGCTCTGGCTGTAACCATAATTACAGTTATTGATGCACTTGCGCTTATGGGCTTTGAACCGGCGATGGTTAAATTTGTGGCTCAGTATAAAGCCCAAAACGATATTTCCCATGTTAAGGGCACTATATGCCTTGGGCTTGGTATTTGCCTGGTTTCGAGCCTGGTTTTGGTAGTTGCCGGTTTGCTGGCAGCGGAGTTAATTGCAAATGGAGTTTTTCACAAATCTGCGCTTACTCCTGCTCTGCGCCTCATGCTTTTGGGGGTGCCCTTTGTATCGCTTACGCTGATTATTCTTTCCGCTCTCCAAGGGGCGAAATTAGTAAAGTACAGAATTTTCGTACAGCAAGTATTGATGCCCATATTCAGATTTGTTGTCGTTTGTGTTTTATTGTGGCTGGGATACCAGATAACTGGCGTTGTATGGGCATGGGTGCTGACTTCGATTTTTGGGTTCATCTTAGCTGTCATTTTTTTCACGAAGAAGATGAGCTCGTTGTTCAATATGCCTGCTACCGTGGAGAGAAAAAAAATGTTTTCTTTTTCTCTTCCACTATTATTTTCACAGTTATTTTACCAGAACATTAATATCATAGGCATATTGATCATCGGCGCATTCCTTACTGCTGCTGAGGCAGGGATCTACACGGTAGCTATGAGGGCAATTCCGTTTATTCTCATCCCTCTTTTTGCATATAATGCTATATTTTCACCAATAATTTCAGATCTTTTTACGAAACAAGAAATGAAAGAGTTGGAAAGCATTTATAAAACAGGTTCCAAGTGGGTAATAACTATAACTCTTCCCGTATTCATATTAATTGTTTTATTTTCCGAGGAGATCGTATCCATTTTTGGTCCCGGCTTTGCAGAGAGTGCTCAGATCATGATAATTGTGCTCATCGCTCAGATGTTCAATGTGAGTTCTGGTTCAACTGGCATCTTGCTTTCCATGACAGGGAAAACGCTGTATAATTTGTTCAACTCGGGGACCTTATGTGTTCTCAATATAGTGCTGACACTCCTTTTGATTTCACGTTTCGGAATCATTGGTGTAGCCTGGGCCTACGCCATATCTATCATAATAATTCAATTATTACAGATGGGAGAGGTATGGTGTCTTTATAAAATGCATCCGTATAGCTTTGAGCACCTTAAACCCGTTTTAAGCTGCTTGGTTGCATTTTTGATAATACGCTTCTTTGAAAATTCTCTTTTCATGGGACATGGCCCGATATCGAGTTTGGTACTTGTTATAATTTTTGTGGTTAGTTACGGAATCTTTCTTATGTTGGCAGGAGTATCGCAGGACGATCGCATGATTTTGCAAAAAATCCGTCACAAGATTCTAAGAAGACGTGGCGCTGCAATTCAGTAGGTATGAAAATAGTTTAGAGCTAAAGAGTAGATTATGTCAGAGAATAATAGAAAAATATTTGTTTTGGGTTTAGATGGCGCTTCCTGGGACTTACTTAATCCACTTATGGACCAAGGGGTAATGCCCAATTTACAAAAAATTGTAGAGGGCGGGACATCGGGTGTCCTTCAGTCCACAATTCCTCCTTATACTGCGCCGGCCTGGGTTTCCTGTGTTACAGGCGTTAATCCCGGAAAACATGGCATCTTTGGGTTTACCATAAATGATAGCGAAACATCTGAAAGAAAATTCATAGGGAGTAATTACGTTCAGGTGCCCAAGTTGTGGCATTATGTTAATGCTGCCGGCAAGACAGTAGGGATGATAAACATTCCGGTTACATATCCAGCGGAACCGGTGGACGGGTTTTGTGTGCCTGGATTCTTAACTCCGCTGGGAAAAGAAGATTTCACCTACCCTGTTTCCATTTACAAAGAATTTTTGAAGACTATAGGCTATATAATCAATGTGCGTATCGCTGCGATAAGGGACTTTTCCGAAGAAATCTTCTTGAAACTTATTGATGATATTAGAAATTGTACCCAAAAGCGCTATGAAGCAATGAAGGTGCTAAGAAAAACATACGATCCGGATTTTTTTATGATTGTATTTACCTGTATGGATAAAATACAGCATAAATTCTGGAAATATCTGGACAATAGGGATCCGATGTATAATACGCCCCTTGCACAAAAGGCCCGCCCTCATCTTATATCGCTTTATAAGCAGGTTGATGACATTATCGGTAAGATATTAGAAAACATAGGAGATGCTACGACTTTATATATCGTTTCTGACCACGGGTTCGGTCCCAAGAAGAAAATGTTTTATATTAATAAGTGGCTTGAAAAAAATGGCTTCCTATCTGTCAGGATGCTTGCTTTTATAAAATATCGATTCTTTTTGCGGTATATGAAAAAGATGGATTTTTCGAACAGAAATATCGATGTATTCAATAATCCGATTTATAAGTTCATAAATGCTGACAAAAGCGCCTTTCTCGGAAGCGACCCTTATGAACAGGGTGTTTACTACATTGGCAAATCGAATCAGTCTGGATATTGGGAAGACGTAATAAAATTAAAACAAGCACTGAAAGAACTCAAAGACACCTCGACAGGGCATCCTTTGTTTGATGACATTTATCATAGAGATGACCTTTATGTGGGCAATTATAAAGATAGAGCGCCTGATTTGATTTTAAAGATGAAGGATTACGGGTACGATTTGTCAAGAGGACTTCCTTTGAAAAATAAAATTCTTACTACTGTAGAAAGGCCTGCCGGTTGCCATAGGCCTGATGGCATATATGCCACGTATGGTGATAACATTGTCGATGGGAAAAAAATCAGCGCTTCCATCATTGATGTTGTTCCAACTATTTTGTATGATATGGGGATTCCTGTTAGCAAAGAGATGGACGGCAGGGTTCTTACGGAGCTATTTTCTTCAAGCTTTCAAGCCAGCCAGAAGATAGAGTATTCCAGCGCCGTTCCTAATCCTGTGGCAGGGACAGACCAAAATGCCGGCTATTCCAACAGTGATCAAGAGGAGATAGTAGGCAGATTGAGAGACCTTGGGTATTTGGATTAATTTATTAGCGGCTTGAACCACTTAAAATTTATTATATACGTAAAAAACCGAATGCAACGTATTTCAGAAATAGAACTTAATGAGAAGAAATCCAGATACTGGTGGGTCTCTATTCTATTGAGCATAGTCGTAGCCACTGCTCTAATATTTTCCGCAATGCAGGAAAAAAAGTGGCTGGTAGCTTCAATTCTCGTTATAACAGGAATATTTACATCTTTTGTCATTCAGAAAAAATTGCGGTCGTTCTTGCTTTTTCTGATTGTTTTTATTGTTCCTTTGCGGATCGATTTTTATCTGCTTTACAAACCCACAGATTTCGTACAATCTTCCGGTCTTGTCGGTCTTCCCGTAACCATATTCGATGTTGTTTTAATAATCCTTACCTTGTATCTTGGATTGCAAGTTTTAAGAGGAGAGCATCAGTTCCGTTTTTATCCCTCAATATCCATCCCGGTGCTGCTCTATCTCGTCTTGTCCGGTATTTCCGCATTTCGTTCCGCTGACCTATCTTTAAGTTTTTCCGTCTTTATTCTAATGATCAGATCATACGTTGCTTTTCTCTTTTTTGCCAATATAATAAACACAAGGGCAGACCTTTCAGTAGTAGTAGTGGCACTTATCTGCGGGGTCATGCTTCAGAGTTTTGTGGGAGGCCTTCAATATGTTTCAGGGGGAAGTTTCTTGAAAGGAGTTTTTGGCGTTCCGGAAACGGCATTCCGGACTCAAATGCAGGGAACGTTCGCTCTTTCCCGTATTGGTGGAACTATCGGGCATCCTAATGCGCTTGCCAAATACTTGTGTTTTTGCATTCCAGTGTTTATAGCCTATGTTTTTTCCAAGTCTAATTTGACTGTAAAAAAACTGGCAGGACTGGCGACAGCGGCCGGAGGTATGACATTGCTATTAACTTTATCCCGTGGAAGCTGGGTGGCTTTGGGGGTTGCGTTATGTTTTCTATTCTATGAAATATTCAAGTGCAAGTTTGCGAGCCGAGCAAAATCAATCGTTACAGTCATTGTGTGTATTGCTGTTTTTGCCGGAACAACTCTGGCAGTGTTCCAAGATGTTCGCACAAGGCTTTTCGAAGATGATTACGGCGCGGCCAAAGCCAGGTTACCGATGGCATTGATTGCTACAAACATAATCAGGGACTATCCTGTGACTGGTGTCGGTCTGAATAATTATACCCGTGTCATGCAGGCCTACGACAACACACGGGAGTGGCAAACATATCATTTCCCACATCCCGTCCATAACTCCTATCTCCTGATTGCGGCCGAGTCGGGAATCCCTGCGCTCGTTGCTTTTTTTTGGCTTATCGGCGCTGCCGCGGCAAAGGTGCGGCCTGCCTTAAAATTATGTAATTCGCCTGTTGCCTTATTACAGATAGGCTTGACAGGAGGGCTGATTACGTGGCTTATTTCAGCGATGTTTGACCGGGACTTTGCTGGAAACAATATTATGCTCTGGCTGACCATCGCGTTGATTGCAGCCTGTCAACGTATTATTGTTTATGAAAATAAAGGGGTTTGTCCTAATGAGACAAAAGGTAATAGTTTTAGGGCTTGATTGCGCCACATTTCGATTCATAAAGCCTTACGCTCAGGAGGGCTGGCTTCCGAACCTGAAACGGGTTATGGCTAAAGGCGTCAGCCGTGTCCTAAAGTCGACTGTTCCTCCCATATCACCGCCGGCATGGACGACTTTCCTAACCGGAAAGAATCCGGGACGGCACGGTATATTTCAGTTTGTTGACATGGATGTTAGCAAGTACGGGTTTGTCAGTAACCGTCTAATCAATTCAAGCCTTTTTTCCGGACAGACGTTCATTGACTTTATCAGCAATCAAAATCTGAAGGTGGGGATTATTAAGGTTCCGTTTACCTATCCTCCATGGAAGGTAAACGGTTTCATGATTGCCGGAGAGCCGAGTCCGGATTGGGAAAAGGCACACACTTATCCGTCCGAGTTGTCGGACAGGATTGGTCGCGTAAACTTGGGAAGCAGTATAGATTTTATTCGATATAATACTGACGAGCTGTTAAGGCACCTAAAATTCGATTGCGATGTAAGAACCAGAATCGCCTGTGAAATGTTGGAAACGGAAAGGTATGATTTTTTCATGCTTGTTCACAATATCACCGATGCCGCTGCCCATAGATTCTGGAAGTTTACCGATCCAGGTTGTCCAAATTATGAGCAAAATTTTAGTAGGTACAAGAATATCATAAGAGATATCTATGTCGAAGCAGATAAGAGTATAGGGCAGATCCTGAAAAAGATCGATCAGGACACAACTGTATTTTTCATGTCCGATCATGGAGCCTCACGCAAACCGATTCATTTTTTTCATCCTAATGCATGGTTGAAAGAGATGGGGTATCTACATTGCAAAGACAGACGATCATCCGCCCAACGTGTTAGATCATTGCTGACAATCATAAAAAATTTTCTTCCGCATGTTCCAAGACAACTGATTATGCATGTCCTTCAGATGTATGTTCTGAAAAAATTTTCAGCTTTTCAGACCAGGGCCGCTAATTTTGATTGGTCTGAAACCAGAGCTTACGCCGTAAATCTATACACCACATATGATGGTATAGCCTTAAACCTTAAAGGCCGCCAGCCTAACGGGATAGTGGAACCGGGGACAGATGCCGAACGCCTTTGTATTGAAATTCAGTCGGCTCTTGCAGACATCAGGGATCCCCGAAACGGGGAAAAAATAATAGAAAAGATCTATCGCCGGGAAGAAGTTTTTAAAGGGCACTTTACGGATAGAATGCCGGAGTTAATCCTCCAGTACAACCACAACTACAGAGGGGGTAGGGATACGGAATCGTCGTTAGTTACTGATGTTCCACCTGCCGATTTTGATTTTCAGAGCGGAGATCACGACGAAAACGGAATTTTTGTCGCCTGTGGTAATAATATCAAGAAAGGAATTGAACTTGCACCAGCCAAGATTCAGGACATGGCTCCAACGATTTTGTATGCCATGGGCCTGCCTGTTCCTGATGATATGGATGGCCAAGTGATGCTTGATATTTTTGAACAAGACTTTGTAGAAAAAAGTCTTGTCAAGAGAGTTAACGGTAGGCAGTGGACTGCAACACAGTCGTACGAATTGAGCGAGAATGAGTCAGATAAAATCAGAGAAAAGCTTAAGGGTTTAGGATACATATAGGGAGAGTTACACCATGGGTAGCGCTATGCAGGGCAAGTCAAAATTGAAAACCATGATTATCGGGTTGGACGGGGCAACATTTGATCTTATTTTGCCATTTATCAAAGAAAATAAACTGCCTACCTTCGCACGATTATTAGAAAAAGGAGCATGGGGAAAGCTGGAATCGACCATTCCTCCTATAACTGCTGCTGCCTGGACCTCATTTATGACAGGTCAAAATCCTGGAAACCACGGGATTATTAATTTCACCAAAGCTGGAATAAACGAAGCCTCTGGAGAGGAAATCGTAACCACCGAAGACTTTGCTGGCAAGACATTTTTTGATGTTATGTCTAATAATGGCATGAAGGTGGGCGTTATCACAGTGCCTATTACTTATCCCCCCTGGGATATTAACGGAATAATGATTTCCGGTTATCCTTCTCCTGACAATGACAAGATTTATTTCATGTCAAAGGACATCTCTGTCGATGTAAATGAACCTCTTAACTTTAGTGCTGAATACTACAGGATTTCGAGTGAAGAACAGATTATAGAAGACTGTCTGTATAGGGACAAATTGCGTGCGGATTTAATGTTTGATCTGCTTGATCGATATGAATTTGACTGTTTTGTGATTGTATTGGGTGGAACTGATCGTTCCCAGCATGACTACTGGAAATACCATGACCCGCATTACCCAAGTGTATCAGATGATGACCGCAAAAAATTCCAGGACGCCATATTTCGTAATTATAAACTGGCAGATGAACAAATCGCCAAATTTCTCGACATGTACGGCGAGGAGACAAATCTTTTTATTATTTCCGATCATGGTGCGGGACGGCATCCTTTCAATTTCTTCAATGTCAATTTATGGCTAAGAAAAAACGGGTGGCTGAAGCTCGACGCAAAAAAAGCCTTGGTACGGGAGGCCTTGAGGAAAATCTACCTTGCTTTTATGCCTCTGCTTGTTCCCAAAAATAAGAAAACCACGCGTTTGCTTCCAAAACTGAAGCAGAGATCTACCAAACTGGGAGGGGGAAGCGGCAAGGTCTTTGATTGGAATAAAACAAGTGCCTTTTACTATCCTTTGGCATATCCTGCCGGAGGAATAATGATCAACCTTAAAGGAAGGCAACCCTGCGGGATAGTGAAACCAGGTTGCGAATATGATGATTTGGTGAATGCTATTATTCAAAGTCTTCTGGAATATCGCGATGAAAAGACCGGGGAGAAGATAGTAGAAAGAGCTTATAGCCGCCAGCAAGTGTATCAGGGTCCATACGTTCACAATTTTCCCGATATTGTGTATGTGCTCAATCCAAACTATGAGAGCGGTAAAGAAATACTTGGGTCAATAGTTTCACCTGTTCCCCAAATTCGCTTGTCCAAGAAATCAGGCCTCCATCTGATGAATGGGATTTTTATTGCCCACGGACCAAAAATCAAGCCGTCTCAAATTAGTGGAGCCAGAATTATTGATGTAGCCCCTACTGTACTTTATGCAACCGGGCTGTGTATTCCCAAGGCTATGGATGGAGTGATATTGAGGGATATTTTCAAAGAGCAAGTTTTGCAACAGCATCAAGCGGAATATTTAAGCTGGAAAGGGGAAAGACCTACAAAGGAAGTTGTTCTTGAAACTCAAGAACATGACGAAATGAAGGAAAAACTGCGAAGTTTGGGCTACTTATAATAGAGCTTTATTTGGAATCGAAGAGTATGATTAATTTTGATGAGACCAAGGCATGCAGGAAATGTCTTCTACCCGAGCCATTTACCCGCCTTAACGAAGACCACGTGTGCGGCGAGTGCATGAACTACAGGCCCCCTGTTTTAAAAGGGATGGCAGCTTTGAAAGAAGAGTTCGAGAGCAAAGAGAAAAAAGGAGATTACGATTGCATGGTGGGCATAAGTGGAGGCAGGGATAGTATGTATGCCCTTTATGTGGCTAAGAAACTACTTAATTTAAAAGTGCTTGCCTTTAACTATAATAATGAATTTGTTCATGTGCAGGCAATTGCCAATATGAGAGATGCTTGCAAAAACTTAGGCGTTGATTTTATAAGCGTAGTTTCTAAGCGCAACATATGTCATAAAATTGTGGCGGATCAATTAAGAATAGCAAGTTCGTTTGGCCCAAGGGCATTATGCGCGAGTCTATGTGGGCCGTGCAATGTGGGCGGTTTTTTATCCGCTAAGAAGCTATCCCTACAAAAAAAAATTCCAATTATTATTTTTGGTAATTCTGATGAAGAAAGACTTTCAGACTTTTTAAAAATAGGTAAGCGTATTCCTTTTAAGCAAAAAATCACAAATAAAAGTGCTCCTTTCTTCATTCGTGCTCAATGCAACAAGCTGCTTCAAAGAATGGAATTCTTTTCATCATTCAAAGAGACAATGAATTTTTGTTTTACAGCAGGAAATGAAGACCCTGGTTCTCAACAAATAAGTGTCACCAAGATTTTGTCTATATATAATTATATCAAATGGGATAGGCTAAAAATCGTAAATGCAATTGAAAAGGAATTGGGCTGGAGAAAGCCTGAAAATCGAGTCTCT
>DAOUSD010000183.1 GCA_030627405.1 Deltaproteobacteria bacterium | reverse complement strand
CAGGTCAATGAGGTAAAGAGGATGTTGAACAGTTTTATCCAAAAGCTAACAGCTAATGGCTAAAAGCTAACCGCACAGGTCGAAATTATTTATCTGAAAATCTATAGTTTTTCAAGCCTATTGCATTGTTATGGGTAGAGCATCTGAAGATACAAGGTTGTTAAATATTTCCAGTCTGATATTTTGATCACATTCTATAGAGCAACGCAATCTTAGTGAACAATATTTTTTACATATAGTATCATTGATATCAAAATTGCCAAAACATCCCAAATAATCATCAAAAGACATATTATCAGCTATCTTTTTTTTCATACGCTGTTTCTTAGCTCCAGTAAGTTAAGCATCTCATCATGAATTTTTCCGTTACTAGCCAGAATTTCCTTTTTGTCGATCGTAAACAGCTTGTTCGAAAAATCTGTTATAACAGCCCCTGCTTCACTTGCGATCAGCGCGCCTGCAGATGTATCCCAGGATTTCAGATTTTGTTCCCAGAAGGCATCGAATCGTCCGCAAGCCACAAAACAAAGATCAAGCGCCGCGGATCCTAACCTTCTAACACCCTGAGATGCTTTTAGGCAATTAGAAAAGCGGATCATTAAGGGGTCGATAATGTTTTTAAAATCATAAGGAAAACCGGTTACAAGCAGGCTTTCTGAAACCGATTTTGAGCCTGAAACTTTTATTGGTCTGCAATTTAATTCAGCTCCTTTTCCCTTTACAGCGGTAAAAAATTCTTCTGTTGCCGGATTAAAGACAATGCCGAGAACTATATTTCCTTGCAAGGCAAAAGCTATGGATATAGAAAACATACTGAGCTGATGAGTAAAGTTTGTTGTTCCGTCGAGAGGATCAACAATCCACTCATAATCAGCCTTGCCTTTATTAAAACCACTTTCTTCGGCTAGTATGGAATGATCCGGAAATGCATTTAATATTGTCTCAATTATTACTTTTTCTGATCCAATGTCAGCTTCTGTAACAAGATCAATATCACCTTTTTTGTTAATACCGGATAAGTTGCCAAGATAGGACCGAAGAATTATTCCGCCTTTATAAGCAGCAGCGATACCGACTCTTTTTACAAGTTCCAGATCCATAAGCTGAATAAAATACAATTATTTTTCTTTAGAAGTCAACCTAATAAAATTTTCTTAAGATGCTGTATTGCATGTAAGCGTTAACGTTGAAATTATCTCTCCCAAGTTTCAAGTTTCAAGCCGTGAACGGCTCCTATTGTATTTTCCATTTTTTCAATAAGCGGAATCAAGGTTGATTTGTTAATAGCCGATATGGAGGTTCCATCAAGCTCAATGCTGAGCCTGTTAATAGTTTCCATGTCAACGAGATCCTGTTTGTTCAGAACGCGAATTAATGGGATATTCTGCAGATTTAAGTCTGATAGTATTCTTTCGACAGATTTGATCTGATCTTTGAAACGCGGACCGCTTATATCTATCACATGCAGCAGGAGGTCGGCACTCTCAAGTTCTTCAAAAGTTGAGCGAAAAGCAACCACAAGCTCTTTTGGCAGATCTTTAATGAATCCTACCGTGTCTGTAATTATGACTTCAGTATCCCTGGGAAATTTAAGACGCCTGCTGGAAGGATCCAGGGTAGCAAAAAACCGGCTTTCAGCTAAAACATTGCTTTTTGTAAGTGTGTTTAACAGGGTTGATTTCCCGGAATTGGTGTAGCCTATAATCGAAATAACAGGCAATCCTTTTTTGCTGCGCTTTGCCTTTTGATGCTTACGCTGTTTTTTTACATTTAATAAAGCCCTCTCAAGCCGTGCTATATTGTCGCGCACGCGCCTTCTGTTTATTTCCAGCTTGGTCTCGCCGGGACCACGGCCACCAATACCTCCGGTTAAACGTGACATGGCGGTATTTTTTGTAACAAGTCTTGGAAGCAGATATTTAAATTGAGCAAGTTCAACCTGAATTTTTCCTTCTTTTGTTTGAGCTCGTTGAGCAAAAATATCCAGAATAAGCTGCGTCCTGTCTATGATCTTTAAATCTATATTATCTGTAATGGAGCGAATTTGCGACGGGTTCAATTCCTGATCGAAGATTAAAAGTGTTGCTCCCTTCTGAAGTGTTTGTATAGTGAGTTCCTGGAGTTTGCCGGGACCAAGGAGAAATCTTGAATCAGCCCTTTTGCGTTGTTGAAGCACTGTGCCGGCTACTTCAATACCACTTGAGCCGGCAAGCTCTTTCAGCTCTTCGAGAGAGTCCATTGCACTGCGCCTGGGAGCAGTTGTCACACTTACGAGAAGGGCTCTTTCTTTGTCTTGATTTGCTTTATATAAGAATCCTGCATGGCTGAGTTCAGATTCAAGAGCCTGTATAAGTTCAACACATCCAATATCAAGCTGATTGAGATTAAGCGGTCCCAACATCTGATAAAGCTTTCCATCTTTACTGGTCGGAAGAATATGGCTTGCATGAACTTGATATGGAAAACCATCTTCAGTTATTGTAATTGCAGCCATAAGATCCAGTCTTAAAAAGACCAGGTCGTTGAAATCATCGTTTGTTAAAGATTCTTTTTTTAGATGAGTGTGTATACACCTCAAGCCCCTCAGACGACCAGCACCAGCCCTGTATTCACTTGTATCAGGTATGACTATTCTATGGTGGCTCCCTACAATTACGAAGGCTATCCTGCCTCGCCGATTGACAAGAAGACCTATCTGGCGGCGCATTTC
This sequence comes from Deltaproteobacteria bacterium, assembly GCA_030627405.1. GTDB lineage: Bacteria > Desulfobacterota > Desulfobacteria > Desulfobacterales > ETH-SRB1 > B13-G4. Next base: position 2,128 of record DAOUSD010000183.1, on the reverse strand, counting down.
ATGGGAAAGCCCGCTGATATCAGCCGCAAGTTCGGGTGTGATGAGGAAGTTATCGGGGATACGGCGTCGGTAGAGATTTTCAAGGCTTCGGATTTGATTTGCCTTTAAGTTGGATATATTTCCGAAAAGCCGTTTCATATTATTTTTTTGTAGGGGCGATCCTTGTGATCGCCCTGATTAGGGCGAATACAAGATTCGCCCCTACTATTTCTATTTTTCAAATGCAAGATTTTCAAAACGCGTATAGCTATCTAAAAACGTTAATGTTGCCTCTCCTGTAGGGCCGTTTCTATTTTTTCTAATCAGAATATCAGCCGTACCTTTTTTGGGGTTGTTGTCATCGCTGTTGTATATTTCGTCTCTGTATATAAAAGCCACTACATCTGCATCCTGTTCAAGGGCTCCGGATTCTCTCAGGTCTGAGAGTCTTGGCTGCTTGTCATTTCGTTGCTCAAGCATTCTGTTGAGCTGAGATAAAGCCATTACAGGAATGTCAAGTTCTTTGGCCAAAGCTTTTAGAGATCTTGATATTTCGGAGATTTCAAGATCTCGACGTTCAGCAGACATACGGCCTTTCATAAGCTGGAGATAATCAATAATGACAAGGCCTATATTTTTTTCCATTTTTAATCTACGGGCCTTTGCTCGTATTTCCATAGCTGATATATCCGGAGTATCGTCAATAAAAATAGAAGTATCAGACAGCACCCCTGCGGCATCTGTCAGTTTACGCCAGTCTTCCATGCTGAAAAACCCCCCTCTTAAACGAGATGAATCAATTCTCGCTTCAGAACAGAGCAGACGCATTGACAATTGTTCTTTTGACATTTCAAGGGAAAATATAGCTACAGGTACATTTGCATCAACTGCGGCGTTCCTGGCAATATTAAGGGCCAGGGCTGTTTTTCCCATACTCGGGCGTGCGGCAAGAATTATAAGTTCTGATTGCTGCAAACCCGATGTAAGATTATCAAGGCGGGTAAACCCTGTTGGAACGCCGATTACCATGGCCTTATTGCCCTGTCTCTCTTCAAGGGTTTCAATATTGCCATCAATTATTTCGCTTATAGGATAGAATGCTTGTTTATGCTTATTTTTTGAAATTTCAAAAATTGAACTTTCAGCAAAGTCTATTACTTCGTCAACATTACCCCTGTCCTCAAAGCATTTTTTGGCGATATCATTTGCTCTTTCTATGAGACGCCTTAATGTCGCTTTGTCATGAACAATTTTAGCATAATGTTTTGCATTTACAGCAAGCGGAACGGTATCAACAAGCGTGGCTAAATATGTTGCCCCTCCAATCTCTTCTAAATTCCCCCTTTCTTTGAGAGCGTTTGTAAGAGTTACAAGGTCAACAGGTTCATTCTTTGAAAAGAGTTCAACAATACCGGAAAAAATCTTTTGATGGGCGGATCTATAGAAATCCTCTGGTGAAAGAATATCGACAATATCAAGTAATGTATTGTTATCTATAAGGATTCCACTAAGTAAAGATTCTTCGGCTTCAATACTTTGGGGAGGAATTTTAAAAAGAGAAGGGTCTTGTTTATTTTGAAACTGCCTATATGTCATTTAAATATAATAAGTTTATTCCGGGACTATTTCAACAGTTATTTCAGGCTCAACTCCTTTATAAATTCGTATAGGAACTTTGAATGTACCTGTTTTCTTTATAGGCTCACTAAGCAGAAGCATTCTTTTTTCAACTTCTATATTCCGGCTTGCAAGTGCATCAATAATATTCTTCGCAGAAATCGAGCCATACAGGCGATCTTCTTCACTAACTTTCGCGGCTATCTTGCAAACAACTCCCTCAAGTTTATTGGCCATTTCTTCAGCAAGGCCTTTTTCTTTAGCTATCTGGAGTTCAAATTTAACCTTTTCCTGTTTCAGCATTCTGCGATTTTGAGGTGTATCCGGTACAGCCTTATTCTGAGGCAAAAGATAATTGCGGGCGTAACCTTTGGCGACATTAACTTCGCTGCCGATTATGCCAAGTGATTGTATGGTTTCTTTCAAAATTACTTTCATTATAACCTCCATAAACAACTTTATAGCTATAGACTTTCAGATAAATAATTTCGACCTGTGCGGTTAGCTTTTAGCCATTAGCGGTTAGCTTTTG
>DAOUSD010000194.1 GCA_030627405.1 Deltaproteobacteria bacterium | reverse complement strand
TGTTCTCACATTTTTTTGCCACCATTTTAAGTTGGTGGGCTGCGGCAAAATGTGTAATAATTTTTAATTCAAACATATTTTCCTATCATCCCGCTATTTTTGCGCTGCTGCTTTTAAGAATATTTTTTAATCTGGTGGTAACTTTGCCTGATTCAAGTTTTTCAAATTCCCTGAGCAGCTTTTCCTGTTTTTTGTTCAGATTCGTGGGGGTTTTAATGACTGTCTGAATGATCTGGTCGCCGCGTCTGCCGCTTCTGAGAGAAGGGATACCCTCGCCTCGGAAGCGGAATAAATTACCAGGCTGCGTACCTTTTGGGATTTCGAGTTCCTTTTTACCATTTAAGGTGGATACCATTATTTTGTCGCCAAGGGAAGCCTGCACAAAAGAAAGTTCCACCTGACATATTATATCTGTATTATCGCGTTGAAAGAATTTATGAGGTTTTACATTTATAAAAACGTAAAGATCTCCATGGGGGCCGCCATATATTCCCGCTTCTCCTTCTTCTGTAAGTCGGAGCCTGGAACCTGAATCAACTCCTCCTGGAATTTTTACTGATACGCTTTTTTTGTCCTTGATCCGTCCTGTTCCACTGCAATGTAAGCAAGGGTGAGTTGTGGCTTGCCCCCTGCCATGACATTGAGGACAGGTTGTTCTAACTGTAAAGAAACCCTGGGAGCGGGAAATCTGGCCTGTGCCTTGACAATAGGAGCAGCTTTCAATATGTGTGCCCGGCTCACAAGTACTGCCGTTACATATGGGGCATATTTCCATTTTTTCGATATTTATATTTTTTTCCGTTCCAAAAACTGCTTCCATAAAGCTGAGCGTTAAATCGTAACGAAGATCCGCCCCTCTTTTTGCATTGCTCCTTGAACTCCCTCCGGTACCAAAGCCGAAGAAATCCTCAAAAATGTCTCCAAAACTTGAAAAAATGTCTTCAAAACCGCCGAATCCTGAAAAACCCGTTCCTTCAAGTCCCTGGTGGCCGTGCTGGTTATATATCTGGCGCTTATTCGGATCATGCAGAACTTCATAGGCTTCAGCACCTTCTTTGAATTTTTCTTCAGCCTCTTTGTTGTTGGGATTTCTGTCCGGATGGTATTTCAGGGCGAGTTTTCGATAGCTTGCTTTGATCTCATCTGCTGTAGCATTGCGGTTTATGCCCAGAATTTCATAATAATCACGTTTTGTAATCATTTATATCCTGATAGTTTCATGTTTACGTATGTTGTTATGAGGTTTAAAAATTTAGGTTTTTATCCTGACTATAATGATGTATATATTTGAACTGTTAAGACAGTTCGATTGTTTGTTATTTAAATAGCAATTTTAATCAAATAATGTAATGCAAAAAGCGGGGTTGTCAATGAAGGATATGGAGTTGCCCTTTATAAGGGAGATGTTTGAGTCAATAGCGCCCAGGTATGATTTGTTAAATCGCCTCTTAAGTTTAAGCCAGGATATTTACTGGAGAAGGACTATGGTATCAGCGATTGAGGCGCCTTATAATGGAGTGCTGCTTGATGTAGCTTGCGGGACAGGAGATGTCGCAATTGAAATTTTGCGGCAGAAAGGAACAGGGGTTTCAATTTTTGGCGTTGATTTTTCTCATAATATGCTTATATCTGCAAAAAATAAAATAAAATCAATACCAGACAAATCCAACTTTTATCTATTAGCAGGGAATGCCTTTAATCTTCCATTCAGAGAAGAAACATTTGATGCTATAACCATTGCATTCGGGATTCGCAACATTTGTGACAAACTATCAGTACTGAAGCTGTTTTATGACAGTTTGAAATCAGGCGGGATGTTGCTTGTGCTTGAGTTAGCCACACCCCCAAAGGGGTTTTTATTGTCAACTTATCTTTTTTATTTCAAGATAATTCTTCCTTTAATAGGCTGGTTTTTATCAAGGAACCTGAAGGCCTACCAGTATCTTCCTTCTTCTGTCGCTAAATTTCCAGACCCAAAAAGTTTTGCTGCAATGATGCGTTCAGCGGGATTCATAAATGTTAGATGGAAGAGTTTAACAATGGGAATCGCCAACCTGCATGTGGGTTGTAAAAATGGATAAACCATGGCTGACTTGCAGAAAGGCAGGTTCACGGTTAAAAGTCGGCCTAACCATGAATCTAAAGCGTAGTTACGAAATATAAAGAGATCATGCGAGTCAATTTTTGTTGCTGTGAATAAAGGCTCGGAAAAAAAATAAGTTGATAAAGTCAGGAGAATAATTTGATCAGGAAAGCAAATATAAAGGATATAAAAACGATTCATGGTCTTCTTCAGGACTATGGCAAAAAAGGTGAACTTCTTCCCCGCCCCCTGAGTGAACTTTATGACCATTTAAGGGATTTCTCTGTATATGTGGATAATAATGAAGGTGAAGAAAGGGTATTGGGCTGCTGTGCCTTGCAGTTTTGCTGGGAGGAGCTTGCAGAAATACGATCCCTTGCAGTACATCCTGATTATCTGGGGAAGAGAATTGGTTCAAAGCTGGCTGGGGCGGCTCTTGCCGAGGCAAAATCCTTTAATATAAAAAAAGTATTTACGCTTACCTACCTACCGGAATTTTTCGAGAAATACGGTTTTGTAAAAATACCCAGATCAGAGCTTCCCCTCAAGATATGGGGAGATTGTTTGTTGTGTGTTAAGTTCCCCGACTGCGATGAGATAGCAATGATGAAAGAATTATAATTTGGTAGCCGTTCACGGCTTGAAATTGGAAAATAGAAATTGGGAAGAACAGTACAAAAGCATGAAGGCCAAATTTCCAATTTCAACGTTCGCTGAACGGTTACGTTATTTTATAACCCTGAACCGTGAACCTAACAACCTGAGTAGTTAAGTATAGATTATGTTAAATGGAAGAGGAGGATATTTCCAGACACCCGGTTTTGGAATTATATGTTGAGCGCCGACTGTCAGCCAGTATAGATCGGGATTAAGTTCATGAAGTTTGCCATCATCCGGCGGTCTTGAATGGTTTGTATAGAAATAGGTTGCCTGAAATATGAAAATATTTTCCTTTCCTTCACGTGCAACCATATAGTTCTTCTTGAAACTGCTTGACGTAAGGCTGTTTGTCTCTGCAATCTGGTGTAATTCTTTGTCTGTAAACTTCATAAGAATTGACCTTGATACTCCTCTTTCGGAAATCCGCATCAAAGCCCTTGATTCGCTGCTTCCAACATACACGGTACTAATACATGGAATTTTTTTCAGATACTGGGCTGCTACAATAGCAGCAGTCCTTCTGCCGCCGGCAGTGATATGAAGTCCATAGTATTCGAAAAATTTTTTTTGTATATCTTCTGCGTATTTATCTCCCTTTTCATACAGATCTTTTGATATGTAGCGAAGATTTTGCGCCAAGTCTTCGGCTGCATCTGCAATCGGCCAGTCAATTCTTACATGAAAATGAGAAAGATTGTAGCGGCCTCTTTTCTTAATACCCGGAGTTCTTTGAATAAGAAGGGCATAATCGACTGGAAGAAGAGTTTTAATAAAATTATAAAACTGAACCGAGTCGAGGTATTTCTGATTTCTGTCAAAGTCGTCTGAAAGTCGAAGCGTTGTGGAATGGAGAAGATTTGTTTTGGTAGTCTTGTTTACATCGAAGAACCTTATATACTTTTTGTGAACAGCGGGAATTGTATCTTCAAGAAAAATCACTATAAAAGCATTCTGACGTTCATATTCCACGTCAGGGATGCGGGCACGGGGTTTAAGCTCACGCTTTTCAACAAAAGGGTAGGGGATGCTTTTGCTTAGAAAATTTTTATAGGAATCTATAAGAGCATAACTGACCATAAATTGGTCAAGCTCGTCTCTCAATAGTTCGTAATACGAACGTCTTAATTTATTTGCCTGACTGAGTTCTTCCCTTACACTCCAGAATGCCAATTTTTTCTCCTTCCTTGATTCCTGACAAGCAAGGTCTTATTATCATTATTTTAAATAATCGTCAACAACTACAGCTTTTTACCATTAATTTTTTCTATCCATCCATATAGATTTTCTTTATAACGAAAAGCTATAAATATTAATATAATGCATATGACAAAAATAAGCGCAAACATTTCATAGCTCTGTTCAAGAAGCAATGCGCCTTGAACGCTTAATATCAATGTTCCCGGCATACGTCCAATAGAAGATAGTATCATGAAGAGCTTGATTGGAATAGCGCTGAATCCGAGGAAAAAGCAAAGAGAGTCTTTGGGAAAGCCGGGGAAAATAAATAAAATAAAAACAGCTATTACTCCCTGATGTTTTATAATGGTGTCAAACTTCTTTAGCTGCCTGGCTGGAATAAGTTTTCTGACATAACGTTCTCCTAAAAATCGTCCGATTAAAAAATTTATCCATGATCCTATAGTAAGGCCGATGCTTGAATATATAAACCCCCTGGTTATTCCAAAAAGATATCCTCCAATAAAGCCGCTTGCTTCACCTGGAACGGGCGCGAACAGAACTTGTAAGACCTGAATTATAATGAAAATCGCAGGCGCTCCTATTCCATTTCCATAGGAGGTTAGAAAGCTTTCAATTTTTTCTTTATCGGTAAGAAAATGGTAATATTGAGTAATATATTTTAATAAAGGTTCGCTGTATATGTATCCGACTAAAGCAAAGACACATACAGCGGCAAGAAACAGAATTATATATTTGCTCGTAGAAGGTTTAAGAGGCATAAATTTTATATATTACTT
>DAOUSD010000235.1 GCA_030627405.1 Deltaproteobacteria bacterium | reverse complement strand
GTAATACCTTTTGATTTTCTTCCTTTTGATAATGAAAAGACAAAGCGCCATATGTACTGGGGAATGGGGCAAGTAATTCTCAAAGCCGGCAAATTTGTAAAAAGGCACCCCCAACTGTTCGGCGTTTATATTACCAACTTTTCATGCGGCCCTGATTCGTTTATAGTTGGATATTTCAGGAATTATATGGGCCGAAAGCCATCCCTGACTCTTGAGCTTGACAGCCATACTGCAGATGCGGGTCTGGAAACCAGGATAGAAGCTTTTCTCGACATAGTATCAGCCTTCAGGCAACTTATGGCAAATAAAATGATTACAATAGAAAAAAGCTCCTTTACCCCGGCCCGCCTCGTAATTGAAAACAGTATTGCAAAAATAGTAACATCTTCAGGCAAAAAAATCCCGATGACTGACCCGCGTGTAACTCTTTTAATACCTTCTATGGGCAAAATAGCCTCTGAATCGATTGCCGCTGTATTCCGCGGAAGAGGTATTAAAGCAATAGCCCATCCTCCATCTGATGAATCTATACTTAAACTTGGCCGTGCAAATACGTCCTGCAAAGAATGCCTGCCGCTTATACTAACTACAGGAACTCTGCTCAATTATATCCGCAACAAAAAGCGGACCGACGAGATTCTTGTATACTTCATGCCTACAGGTTCCGGGCCGTGTCGGTTCGGCCAGTACTACATATTTATGGAAGATCTGGTAAAAAGGCTTGAACTTCCTGATGTCGCCGCGCTGTCACTATCATCAGAAAATGCATACGCGGGCATGGGCGGCAATTTTCAGCTTCACGCGTGGAGTGCTATATTGGTATCTGATGTAATGGAAGATATCAGATCCATGATATTAACTAATGCAACAGACACGGAAGCGGCTATTAAAATATTCGATGAGGAGTGGCAGCTAATATTAGCAAAACTGGAAACAGGAAACTTCTCTGAGCTTGAAAAACAACTTTCCATAACCGCCATGCGGTTCAGCCATATCCCATTAAAGCGGCCAGTAGAAGAAGTGCCGATTATCTCGCTTACAGGTGAAATATTTGTCAGAAGAGATGACATTTCACGCCAATATTTAACTGAACGCCTTGCAAAAGGAGGGTTTGCAGCGATATGTACGCCGGTCGCAGAGTGGATTTTATATTCCGACTATATTCTGAAAAATAATTATTCAGACCATAAAATGTCTAAATTGGAAAAGCTGGAGTTCATGATCAAAAAGAAATTCATGTCAAAATATGAAAAGCGTATCAAATCAATACTGTCGCGTTCAGGGCTTGTTCACGCAGAGCCGATTGATATGAAATCAATAATAAACAATGCCTCGCCTTATATTTCCCCATATCTGAGCGGAGAAGCCATTCTGACAGTAGGCGGAGCTCTTACCGAAGTTGCATCCCATGTCTGTGGTGCAATAGCCATAGGTCCTTTTGGCTGTATGCCCAACCGCCTTTCAGAGTCTATTCTTAACGTCACTATGAACCGGGAAGGAAAGCTCGCAACTGATTCTAAAAATAAACAACTCCAGCATATACTCACAGATATAGAAGACCTGCCGTTTCTGGCTATAGAAAGTGACGGCTCCCCTTTCCCCCAAGTAATAAATGCAAAACTGGAAACCTTCTGCATTCGATCTGAACGACTGCATAACAAAATGCTTGAAGCCAACCGGAAAAACAGAAAATAAGGTAATAGTTCACGGTTGTCGGTTAACAGTTTTATGCTTTGATCAACCGTGAACCGTGAACCGTGAACCGACAACTGTGAACCGTGAAGATATTACTCATATACCCCTATTTCCTTGAAGACAGAGTTCATGAAGAAGAAATAAGTGTTGTACCCATGGGAGTTTATTATGTAGGCGCTGTTTTAAAGGAAAATAATTACGACGTTGAAATACTGAACTGGCATAAGGTCAATAAAACATCCTGTGATGTCATCAAAGAGACATTAATTACTAAAAAACCGGATGTAATCGGTTTTTCTATAATGCATGCAAACCGGTGGGGCGGCATTGAAATTGCCGGGATTGCAAAACAACTCGACCCAAAAGTAAAAATTGTCTTTGGCGGAATAGGCGCCACCTTTTTATGGAAGCATTTATTAAAGCACTTCAAAGAAATTGATTACGCAGTAATAGGTGAAGGAGAATACACATTTTTAAATTTGATAAAATGTATAGAAAAACATAATTATAAAAAAATCAAGGACATCAAAGGCATTGCTTACAGAAAAAAGGGCAAAGTTGTAAAAACAAAGCCCGCTGAAATCATACATAACCTTGACAAACTGCCGATCCCGGCAAAGTATTTTAACTATCAGCATGTTTCTTTAACCAGAGGATGCCCTGGAAACTGCACTTTTTGCGGTTCTCCCCAGTTCTGGGGCCATAAAGTAAGATTTCACTCCCCGGATTATTTTGTAAATCAAATTGAACTTCTCTTTAAAAAAGGAATAACTTTTTTTTATTTTTCAGATGATACCTTTACCCTCAAAAAAAACATAGTAATTGAAATCTGCAAAAAAATTCTGGATAGAGGTCTAAAAATAGTATGGGCAGCGATTTCCCGCGTAAACTATGTAAACGATGAAGTTCTTTACTGGATGAGAAAAGCAGGGTGCATTCAGATCAGTTATGGTGTGGAAAGCGGATCTGAAAAAATAAGAAAAATTCTGAACAAAAATATTAAAACAGATCAAATAAAAAAAGCTTTTGCGCTGACTCCGAGATACGGCATTATGGCCCGAGCCTACTTTATTTACGGGTGCCCTGGAGAAAGCCGGGATACAATTCAGGATACCATCGATTTAATTCATGAAATCAAACCCCTGAGCATTATCTTCTACATTCTTGATATATTTCCCGGAACAGCTCTTTATTCGGATTTTAAAAAAAGATGTAAAATTACAGATGATATCTGGTTAAAGCGCATAGAAGACATCATATATTTTCAAAGCGACCCTGATTTGTCCCAGGATATGATACTGGCTTTCGGGCAAAAATTAAGGAGCAATTACTATGAAAATCTTGCAGGTTTTGCAGATGACATTGAAGTAATTGATGATAAAGAACTTTACGAATTGCACGCAGATTTCTTCTCAAGACTTGGAATGACGTTCGATTATGGGGATTATGCAAATATAGAAGCTATAAAGGATAAAGACAGGGTTGCTGAAAGACTATACAAAAAATCGCTGGACTATCATCCTGATCACCGCGCTTTTCTTGGTTTAGGAATAATTAAACAAAAAAAGGAAAAATACATACAATCGGCTAAAATACTATCCGAAGGAGTCGAACATTTCCCGGAAAGCGAGCAGCTTAATATGTGCCTGGGGATCAGTTATATAAATTTAAGAGAATATAACAAGGCACTCCCCTATTTTCTGAAATTTAAAGATTCTAAAGAAGCAAATTACTACATTACAGCCTGTAATGAAGCGCTTGGCATTTCCAACACCTGAAAATTTTTCTCTTCTCAATTTTTCGAATGCTGCCCGTGAGCACGGCCAGACCCATTGAATTGAATATATGAAACCTATATCACAACATTTTCCGGGGCACCTGGATTAGCGCTTGACAGCAGATATCTGTTTGATAGAAAATTTAGTATATGAAAGAAAAATAGATAGATATCTGAACAAATAGAGGAGCTGATCATAGATGCACTAATTAGTTAATCAGCTACCAGGGTTTGATCATAGAACGAACAATAAAGGTTGGCTGAAAAAACAGGAGAACACAATGAAATGGTTGTTAAAAGCGTTTAAGAAACTATCATTGATCCTCGTTTTGTTTGGGCTCGTGGCCTTTACCGGTTGTGAAGGAACTGAATCCCGCGAGCAGGTGGATGATACTGTTGAAGAGCTTTCTGGAAAGAAGAACATTGAACATAACACAAGATCATTAATTTAAACAGAAAGTTTTTTTAAATAGTAATTTTTACATTCCCATAGTATTGTTAAATATGTTATTATTATAAATTATGTCCAAAAGAGTTGGTAAAATTATCAGCAATTCTAATTAGTGCCCGTGTGAAAAAGCTATTAGCCATTAGCTGTTAGCCATTAGCTGAATGTGTTATCTATTTGAGAATAGCATCCAACTG
>DAOUSD010000190.1 GCA_030627405.1 Deltaproteobacteria bacterium | reverse complement strand
TAACTTCCCGAATCATGTCCATTGTATATTTAAGGACCTGGTCCATATCAAAAGTCGATGAAGCAAGGGCGCTTCCGATTTGTTTGATCGAATCCAATTCTTTATTGCGTTTAATAATAGATTCAGATAAGTTGTTGAGCTCTATGGCAATAGAAAGCGCATTTGCCAGCCATTCAATTAGCTCCTGAGAATCATGAAAGTCTTTTGCATGACTTGAAGATAGCGCAAATATCCCTTTAACGACCCCTCTCATCTTCATGGGTACAAGACAGCACGATTTGCTTCCCTGGTTTACAAATAATTCCTTTGCACACTCGCTGGTAAGTACGTCAGTATCATCCACAATCAGAATGGATTCCTGTTTAAGCGCCTTGTCAATTATACCGCCCTGCGAAATAGAATATTGAACGCCCCTTGAAATGCTTGTCTGCTCATTAGCCAGCAACTCAAAAATCGAAATATAACCAGGAACTTTTTCAACCACGGTCATAACCATGGCAAGATTAAAAGGAACTACGGCATGAATTTCATTGAAAATAGCATGTAAAAGTTCGCTGTCTCTATAACTTGAGTTTATTATTTTGAAGATTTTCTCAACTGTCTTCAGGGCGAGCTCTCCATTTTCATTATCCTTCAAAAGACGGAGGTTTTCATATGTGAAAGCAGCATTACTCAAAAGGGGCGTTAGAACCTCCACATCGTCCTGTGAATAAATTTTATTACCATTTCTACGCGAAATTGTAAGCACTCCAATAACATCTTTACTGGTCTTGATCGGCATGCAAACAAAGGATTTCGAGCAATATAGAGGACGGTTCGCCCTTGCGAACCTGGTATCCTTTTCAACATCTTCTACCACAATAGGCGATTTATTGATTACAGCATACTTGGCAATGCTTGTATTAAAATCTATTCTGTCATCTATCTTGACGTATTCCCCTGCTCCAATGGTTGCCTTAACAACAAACGATTTGCGATCACAATCTGTAACTATGACTGAACCAACGTCTGAATCAGTTAATGCCAAAGAACGCTCCAGAGTAACGTAAAGAATTTCAGTTGGATCAAATGTAACATAGCAAAGCTCGGAAAGCTCCTTTAGTATTGATATTTCAGAAGACTTCTTTTGAAGCTGCAGGAAAGTTTTGCTGAATTGATTCTCGATCGCGTTAAAAGACTGAACAATGTTGCGTATTTCATCCGTGCCCGTGCCCGTCTGCAACTCTCCTCCAAATTGTTCAATGCCTTTCCGAGAAATATTTCTGGATATATCCTCTATCTCACCAAATAACTTCTTTAGCATGGTATATCCTAACAATGAAAAAATAAGAACGCCCAGAAAAAACAGCAAAACATATTGGTTGGTCATTAAGTTATATTTAATTCCAAATATAACAAATCCCAAGGCAGGAAACAGAAAAAAAAGACCGAATATTATAGTGAGCTTATAATGCAGATGCTTACCGCTTAAGGAGTTTTTCTCCAACCAATTCCCATGTTTCATTTTTCTACCCTCTTACGAAGTTAAACCCCATTATCTTAATGACTGTATCTTGCTCTTTATTTTCTTCCAGTCAAATTTTTTAGCCAGCCCAACGGCCTCTTTCTCTGAGATTCCTGCATATAACAGGTTGAAGAAAGCGCCTCCGGTCTGTTCATGTGTCAAAAAAACAGTAACCGACCCTGAATTCTCTTTTTTGTCATAGACTGTCTGCACCTGAAAGCCGTTTATGGTTTTGACGTTCATATTAACTTCAGGAGTCTCCATGTGCATTCCAGAACCCTGCATACCAGAACCCTGCATACCAGAACCCTGCATACCACCCATTCCAAAAGCCTGATTGCCTTTCATAATTACGGCTGTCAGTTCTTTGTTTCCCTTGCTGTAGGTACGTGTAGAATTAATCATAACCATGCCGGACATATTCATATTCATACCTGTCGGCTCGCCGCCCGTCCATCCTGAAAGATCAATAAGGCAGGGATAAAGCGTTTGATATGATTCCGCCTGTACAGCAGCGGCCACAACCAATATTGCGCAACTTACCAACAATATTTTCCCGTAAGTTTCAAAAGACTTTTGGGGATAATTTTTTCTCATTTCTTCCTCCTAAATTTGTATGGTAACAATGAGGTATAACACCTTTATGAAATAAACCGACCGCTGGTAAGGGCTCGCTAAGCTTCATATTATAAAGAATATCAAAGAAAGCAAATATGGTCAATAAAAAACCATTTGATATTCTTGTACAAAAAGGAGTAAAAAACGGATAAAGAAGCATATCTGTCTGTGCTGGAGAAAAACAATGAAGCAAAAAAAGGCGGAAAAGGCTGTTTTTTTGGTGCCTGGGACGAGAATCGAACTCGTACAGAGACTTAGCTCCGAGGGATTTTAAGTCCCTTGCGTCTACCTATTCCGCCACCCAGGCATTACAAACAGAAATTAGCTTAATAATTGAAAACCTGAAAAAATGCAAGAAGGAATAAAAATGAGTTTGTAAATTTCTGAATATGGTTCTTGCCCCTTGTCAAACCATATGGCATCTGATAATTATTCATCATGCAAAAGCTGTCAAATAATCCGTTTATAATTCTTGCTTCCAAATCCCCTAGACGAAAGTATCTGTTAAAGCAGGCGGGTCTTTCTTTCACCGTTATTCCCAGCAGTATCGATGAAAACTCTATTCCCATATCACAACCTGAAATTTATGTAAGAACTCTGGCTGAAGCCAAGGCAAATGACATATCAAAGAAATATTCTGAAAGCTGGGTTATCGGAGCTGACACTATTGTCCTGATAGACGGTATTGTACTTGGCAAACCAGCTTCAAAAACCGAAGCCCGTGTTATGCTGAAGCGACTCAGCGGGCAGATACATCAAGTTTTTACAGGTTACTCAATATGCTGCATAGCCGGGAATAGATTTTTTTCAGAAACCATAATAACTGAAGTGCTTTTCAAGAACCTGACTGATGATGAAATAGAATGGTACATTAATACGGACGAACCTTTTGACAAAGCAGGGGCATATGCCATTCAGGGGCTTGGCACTTTTCTTGTAAAAAGTATAAACGGTTCCTACACAAATGTAGTGGGTCTTCCTGTTTGCGAAGTCATAGAATTCCTTATAAAAGAAGGTGTAATAGGGTTAAAATAGAAATTATGGAAACTGAAGTTATTAAAAAAAAACTGAGTAATGTTAAAGAACGTATCAAAAAGGCGGCAATTGATTGCGGCAGAGATCCTGACACCATTCGCCTTGTGGCTGTGAGTAAAACCATGCCGGAAGACAGGGTTAGAGAAGCAATAAAAGCAGGCGCTGATATTCTTGGAGAAAATTATATGCAGGAAGCTAAAGATAAAATCAATGCGCTGTCATCTTATCCTGTTTCATGGCATTTTATAGGTCACCTTCAGAGCAACAAGGCAAAATACGCTGTAAAACTTTTTGATATGATTCACACAGTAGATTCATTAAAACTTGCTAAAGAATTAAATAAACAGGCAAAAAAAATAAACAAAATCCAAAAAATTCTGATTCAGGTAAATATAAGTATGGAATCAACAAAATCAGGTGTTCATGAAGAGGATGCACAAAAGCTGATAAAAAAAATTAGTCTGTTTAAAAATATATCCATTAAAGGTCTTATGACAATGCCGCCCTTTTTCAACAATCCTGAAAAAGCCGGACCCTGTTTTTCAGCTCTGAGAGCTCTACGTGATAACATCAGAGATAAAGCAATAAGCAATATTAATATGCAGGAATTATCTATGGGTATGACAGGTGATTTTGAAGTCGCAATAAAGGAAGGAGCAACCCTTGTCCGCATTGGAACTGCAATTTTTGGAGAAAGAAATTGAAAATTCTGCTGCACGTATGCTGCGCACCATGCTCAATATACCCGGTAAAAACTCTACGCAACGACGGCTATAATGTAATGGGGTTTTTTTACAGACATAATATACATCCCTACACTGAGTGTCTAAAAAGGCAGGAATCCCTTGAGCATTATGCAAATATTATTAATCTAAAAGTCATTTACCAGGAAGGCTATGATCTTGAAGGTTTTATTCAAAACACGGTTTTCAGAGAATCAAATCGTTGTTTATACTGCTATCACGACCGGCTGAGGTCCACAGCACTGACAGCAAAGCACGGAAAGTTTGATTGTTTCTCCTCTACTCTTTTATACAGCAAATTCCAGAAGCACGATATGATAAAATCAATAGGAGAAGCTATCGGCAAATCCGTTGGCATTCCATTTTACTACCAAGATTTTCGTTCCGGCTGGAAAGAAGGCATAGAAGAATCCAAACGCCTTGAATTGTATCGCCAGCAATACTGCGGCTGTATTTACAGCGAGAGAGATAGATATTATAAAAATACATAAGGAACGTGGACGAAATAACTTCAGCAGTGCTCAAATATGTTCCGATATAAACATGGAGGCTATGCTGTCCAGAAAAAGCATCCCTTTTCTTGAAAGCGCACATCGGTTTTTGGGCTGGATATGCAAAATATATCCATCTTTCTCAAGCTGTTTTATTTTCTCTGCAAATATTTGACAAAAGTTTATACCAAGCTGTTCATCAATAGCATTAATGTTTATCCCGTCAGTCTTTCTCAACCCAAGATAAATCATTTCCATCATACGCTGCTCTCTATTTAATATCTCTTTTTCTTCTACAGGCAGCCTGCCCTCTTTTATATTTTCTATATATTTCTTTACGCTGCGGCAGTTCCAGTAAC
>DAOUSD010000124.1 GCA_030627405.1 Deltaproteobacteria bacterium | reverse complement strand
GCAATCAAAAGGAAAAACGAACGGATTGTCCGCAGGTTGTTGTGGCGCTTGTATTGGATGGCGATGGATTTATCCGGCGGCATCGAATTTTTAACGGAAAAATGACAGATGTGAAATCATTGGATAAAATTATCATAGCATTAGAAAATGATTTTAAAGACAAGCCCATGCCGACAATAATATTTGATAGAGGTATGGTTTCGGATGATAATTTAAAGCTTTTGAACAAGTATAACAATTTAAGGCATCCTTCATTTCGGCTAAAAAGTAGTTAACACTTTAGGAGAAGCTGAATTTTGACAAAACTATAGTGTCGGCAACAATGGTATCCTTTTGCCGTTACTTAAATTTAATCAGAAGTCACTCGGAAAAAGAAAGAAACGAAGGATCTTTTTGCTCAACAATATCAAACAGAAGTTCGATCCAATCTTTTTCTTGGCTTTTCCCAGTTAATATTTCCATCGGCGTTTGTCCTTTTCTCTTGCCGGCCCTGTAACGCCGATTATTATGATAAAACATTATCAGATTTAGTGCTTGCTGACTGATATGATTCTTTGAGCTGTTCAAATAAGGCCTGATTATTGAGTTTATGCACTCTACCAGGGCTGAACTTTGAACAATGTTATCAAGTTTTTTATAGGCTTGCTCTTTGACATTATCGTAATCTTCTTGAAGGCTCCCCTCGGCAAACTCAAGACAGAACTGCTCATTTGAGGCGCAATATTGAGATCTCTTTGCTTTTTTAGCCTTAATTTCGGCCTTGTTCCACTGCCATGCTAAGCAAAGAGCACGCAATGCCTCTTGATCAATTCCCAGTTTTTCGAGGCTGCCAATAACATCCTTGGCTACATCAAAATAATTGAGTAGAGTGGGCAGGGTGCGCTCTACCTTTTTAACAGCTTCGGTAAGCTTGGCGTTGCCCAATGTTTCAATAAGATCGAGACCGATTTGAATGGTTGCCTCTGCATCTTTACGGTCACGCAGCTTACCGTTGTCGTCAAAAACCCGAAGTTCATCAATGAGGCATTTATAAAGAAACTTAACGATTTCATATAATTCAATTTTTTCATTGGCAATTCTTTCGGCCATTTCAAACTCATCGATCCTTTTTTTTATAACGCTGTCACTACGCGCGGAATCGAGTTTTTTGAAGCAGTCAGCTTCCGTCTGGATTGCCTTATACGCTGCATTCTCTAAAATACCAACCCAATGACCAATCCGATGAGCTATTGCGTGATATGTATCAGACTGGCGGACAACATCGGGTAATGCCTCTTCTTTAGCGGTGCATAATCCTTTGCCTTCATCGCAAACCAGATATGCAGCATAGTACCCGTTTTTCTCCAAACATTTCCAATGCTTCTTCCAGTCTTTGGCTTTTCGCGAGCCAGCCAGTTCTATTCTCAAAATTGCAGAACTAATCGGATCAACGGTAACTAAAATGGGAGTGCCTTTTGAAAATATTTCATCGCTTAGAAAAACAACTATCTGAATTTCATTGCTAACTGTTGATAACGTATTAGGCAGCAGGTAACCGAAGTATATCAAATATTGACTAATCGAGCCTACCGATGCATTATCAATTCCAAAGCGTTTCATGATTGTGGATATTGTTTCAATACTGCATCTACCCTCCAACCTCAGGGACAATATGTAATGATATGGCATTTTTTCAACGACAGTGGGTTCGGAAACGTTATTCCCAAAAACAGTCAAACTTGTTTCGTGTAAAGTATTAGCCAACATATAAACGAACGTGCGGGAAATCATGAACTGTCGCGACAGTGCGGTTATTTTCCCCCAAGCGCCTATCGCGCTGGTCGTGAGTGCCATGAATGCTATATATAGCCGTATTGAAGGTGTTAGGTCATGCCGTCTTACAAATTTATTACCACGGAGCATCATGTCTGATGTTTGGTTTTCCCTTGTCAACTTATGAGATTCTAACGAACCGAATTTAGATTCAGGCATTTTTTTCTCCTATATACTTGAATATTAGTATCCAAGTATATAGTAGCAAGAAATAAAACCGTCGTCTATAGCAAAGATATTCTGTTATTTCAATAGGTTAGCGCTATCGTTGTTTTTGGAGGTGAGTTAGGGAGTAAAATAAGAGAGGTGCAATTTTAGTGCTACAAATACCGACCGAGAGTTTCGTGACAAATATGAGAATTTATCTTTTTTGTGCCGGTATTCGCGACAAGTGTAAACCGAGAAATGAAGGATGCCAAATTAACCAGCAATTCCTGGTTTGACTGATTGAGTGGAACTTCATTCAGGATGCGAAAACGATGTGTTATATCAGGATCGTCTTCATTCTCAATTTCAAACTCGATGGTGCGGCCATCCTGAGCAGCATCTTCTACAAAATTAAAGAGGAATTTATGATCTCCGGGCTTGACACCAAGAATGTAGTGGATGTTATGTTTCTTCAGTTCTCTGATGTGGGGTGCATTGGGACTTAAAGCATCCTCGTTGACAATGAGTGGCAAATGGGGATGATTTTTTCTTAATTGTTCGAAAAAGCGTTTGGCGGCATTACGTTCGCAATCATTTTTGGTCGTGCCGTCCTGCTTGATAATCATCTCAGGACATAGAGGAATGACTTCTTTGAAATCCGGATGAACGATTGCAGCCCCTAACATCTGAAGATGATAAGTGATTTCTCCAGTTTTTTTATTTATCTTTTCCATACAATATGGAGCGCTTATTTTTTTGGATGAGAAAAAACCGGTGCCATCCAGATTTAAAAGATAACATCCTTTATAAAAAACCATTGGTTCCAGCGCCTTGCCACGCTGTAGATGCCGGAAAGGAACTTTAAATATTGGAGACAGATATTTCTTTGGGTCTATTTCATCACAGATTTCACGCATTCTGGAATCACTGGGAATGTTTTTAATACCGTAGATGCTTTCTAAATTTTGACATTCGGCCTCATCTTTTCTTCTTTCGTCAAACTTTAGCAATGAAGGATCCTTGAGAGAAAACATAGCAAAAGCCGACATCAAAGCATCCGGCATGCTTATTTCGATATCTCCGGTCCTGAATTCAGGTATTTTCTCAAATTTACGGCGGATAGCCCTGAACAACGCATCAGCATTGAGATGTTTTCGTAGTTTAATTTTTGAGGGAGGTACATACTTTTTAGACGACCGCGATTGCTTTTTATTTTTTCTGAGCATAACATTTCCTCCTGTTGATAGAGTTTGTCATGCTCATATAAAAAACATTTTCGTTTTTGTCTACAAAAAAATGTGGTAAAAAATAGCAAAAGTTGCTGGTTTTGGGCTAAATTCAAGAAAAAGTTTACGAAAAGCAAAATCCTTACTTCGCTGTTTTAGGGCATTCCGGGTTCAAGCGGGAATTGCTGGTATAACATTAACCGAGTGTGTGTGAGCTCCAGGCGTGATCGAATTCAAAACAGGAAACTGTTTGAATGTATTATTCCTGAAGCGGATATATTTTCAAAAAGCTAAGGGCTCGCTCAAAAGTGTTACAATTGCTATTTCTCAAGTTCGGCTTTTTCTACCTTATCTTCAGATTTATCTTTATCTTCTTCAGTTACGGTCTCTTTTGATTCTGCTGCCAACTCCATTTCATCCGACTTCTTACCTGTTTCTTCTTCCTGCTTGGCAGGCCTTTCTTCTGCTATCTTTTCTACAGGCTTTTCTTCTTTTTTCTCAAGCTCGACTTTCTCTGCCGCACCCTCTGCAACCTGTTTCTTTTCAACTGCAGCACTTTTTTTGCCCTTTGTTTTCTTTTTTTTACTCTTTTCCTTTTCCGTAGTAAGAAGTTCGATCATTGAAACAGGCGCGGCATCTCCAGGACGTCTTCCCAGTTTAATAATCCTTGTATATCCCCCTGAGATTGTACCAAAACGCTCATTAGCTTCACTAAACAACTTGTAAACGACGTCTTTCTCCCTTATTATTGAAAGCGCCTGCCGTCTGGCATGAAGATCTCCCCGTTTTGCAAGAGTAATCAGATGATCTGCCCAGCGTCTTAATCCTTTTGCTTTTGTATCAGTAGTACGGATACGTTCATATTTAAACAGAGAAGTGACCATGTTTCTGAACATGGCATCTCTGTGGCTACTAGTTCTATTTAATTTCAATCCAGCTTTTCGATGTCTCATAGATCAGCTTGCTCCCCTTCATCTGTATTTTCCTCAGGAGGCACAAATCCTTCATGCTTCATACCCAAAGAAAGTCCCATCTCACTTAAGACTTCCTTAATCTCATTCAAAGATTTTCTGCCAAAGTTTTTTGTCTTAAGCATCTCTGCTTCGGTTTTACTTACCAACTGATAAATCTTTAGTATATCGGCATTTTTGAGGCAATTAGCGCTGCGCACAGAAAGCTCAAGTTCATCAACACTTCTGTAAAGGTTTTCATTAAACTGAGGCTCCTGCAACTCATCAACTATCTTCTCGGCTTTCGGTTCAATTTCTTCATCAAAATTAATAAAAATTGTCAATTGCTCTTTTAAAATCTTGGCGGCATATGCGACTGCATCCTCGGGCAGTATGCTTCCATCTGTCCACACCTCTATGGTGAGCTTATCATAGTCGGTTTTCTGCCCCACCCTGGCATTACCTACTGCATAATTTACACGCTTAACAGGAGAAAATACTGCATCAATAGATATAGTGCCTAAAGGTGCATCTTCATCCTTATTTGCTTCGGATAAAGAATATCCTTTCCCGGCTTTAACAGTCAAGGTTATATCCAGTTTCGCATTCTTGGAAAGAGTTGCAATATGTGCATCAGGGTTAAGGACTTCGCATCTTCCGTCATCACTGATTATATCGCCGGCAGTTACTTTTCCCTCTCTTTCGACATTAATATAAACTGTCTTTGCTTCAGCATGGGCAACTTTGAAACGCACCTCTTTCAAGTTAAGAATAATCTCGGAAATATCCTCGAGCACACCTGGAATAACACTGAATTCATGCATTACAGTATCAAATTTTACCGCTACTATTGCAGATCCATACAAAGAAGAAAGTATTATCCGCCTTAAAGAATTGCCAATCGTTATGCCAAATCCTCTTTCAAGAGGCTCGCAAACAAACTTGCCATAAGTAGGTTTGCTGGTTACCTGCACCTTGTCCGGCCTTATCATTTCTTGCCAGTTCATGTACATAAGTTCATTTGACGACATATTTTATCTCCGGATTAAATTTTATGGGGATTTAGTTTTTCACTCATTCCAATTGTAAAAAATTCTGTCTTTTACTTGGAATAAAGCTCCACTATAAGCTGCTCCTGGATAGGCATTGTCAGATCTTCTCGGACAGGATAACCCTTTACCATACCTTTCAAGCTCTCTTTTTCCAAATCAAGCCACTGAGGAATACCTCTTCGAACAACGGCGTCAAGTGAATCTTTTATGGTCTGCATGTTACGGCTTTTTTCACGTATTTCAACAACATCACCCATTTTTATCATATATGAAGGAATATTTACCTTCTTGCCATTAATAAGGAAGTGACTATGCTTGACAAGCTGACGGCCTTGAATTCTTGAATTAACAAAGCCCAAACGATAAACAACGTTATCAAGCCGGCATTCCAGCAATACAAGTAAATTTGTTCCAGTTATACCCTTCTGACGGTCCGCTCTCTTAAAAAAGAGGCGGAATTGCTTTTCGGATAGACCATACATGCGTTTTACCTTCTGCTTTTCACGAAGCTGAATAGCGTAGTCTGAATTTTTTCTTCCACGACGCTGGCCATGCTGACCAGGTGGATAACTCCGTCTGTCAAAAGCACATTTATCAGAATAACAGCGATCTCCCTTTAGGAACAATTTTAAGTTTTCTCGTCGGCATAGCCGACAAACTGACCCTATATATCGTGCCAAATTTTCCTCCTTTTTTATTTAGTGCCAGTACGAAAACTAGAAAATTTTTTCAAGTTCAAGGAAGGCGCAAATTTTATCCACAGGAATACATTGAGTATTTCGAGGATTAAAATTTAAGCCTGACACAGAGATTGGATAAACTGGGGCGTTTTGAAATTGGCTCATAATAATTTCCTTAAACCGCTGGTATG
>DAOUSD010000265.1 GCA_030627405.1 Deltaproteobacteria bacterium | reverse complement strand
TTGATTTAATACTCAACAAAATGGAGATTTCTATACTATCAAGATAAAAAGCTATGAACGTCCAACATCGAATTTTGAACAAGGTATTCTGCCAATTTATAAACCGGCAGAGCGAAGCGATTTCATCATTCGATGTTCAACGTTCGATGTTGGACGTTCAAAAAAATCCACCTATATTCTATATTACCGAATTCATTAGGCATAAAATGGAAATTCTTATACTCTTGAATTAATTCTTTCACATCTAAGGGCTCGCTCAAAACCAGAAAATATATTAACCTCTCGTGAAATATAAATCTGTGTTCTCGGCTCTGCAGCCGATCCTTGTGCAATATTTATAAACTTTTTGTTTTTTCAACCGTAAACCGATAACTGTAAACCGTGAACGGTTACTTGTCTTTTTCAGCCTGCCGTGCAACCTTCTCGTTGTATAGCGGGATCAGTTTGTCTGTTATATCTATTGCAGTAGGTGAATACAAAACGCCGGCTTCGTTCTTTTCAATAATAAGGAGATATCCTTCTTTTTTTCCCATTTCCTCAATAAGTTCAAAAACATCTTTTTTTATACGATTGACAAGCCTGCTGTTTAAAACCTTGAATTCTTCCTTATATCTTTTTTCAAGTGATTTAAAATCATTAATCTTGATCCTGAATTCACGTTCTTTTTCTTCGCGCATTTCTTTGCTCATAACCAGGACTTCGCGCTCAAGTCTCTTTTTTAATTCTTCTAATTCGGTTCCTTTTTCCTTGAGATCAGCCTCCATCTTTTCTCCCCGGCTTTTGATTTCCGTCTGTGCTGATTTGCCGGAACTTGATATCTCTAGAATTCTCTGAAAATCAACTACTCCAATCTTGGCGACATCTGCACCATATGAAACAGTAAGTGAAAGCAAAAACAAGATTGCAGAAGCAGAAGCTATTTTTGCGGTTTGCATTTAATCCTCCTTAAAAGTTTAGTTTAGTGGTCAAAATGCCGCTCCCATTGTAAAATCCCAGCGACCGCCCGTATCCTCTCCCTCTTCAGGATCCAGTATATATCCATTTTCAAGGCGGATAGGACCTATGGGAGAATACCATCTAAAACCGTATCCGGCACTTTTTCGCATATCGCCCAGTTTTATGCTTTCACCAGAGCCATATACGTTGCCGGTATCATAAAAGATAACACCTACGATTCCTGCTTTTTTGATTAAAGGAAATACAAATTCGATGTTAAACTGGGCATATGCTTCTCCTCCGATATCAGCACCATCTTCATCTGTAGCATGAATATCCTGCCAGTCAAATCCGCGCATTGAATTCATGCCGCCAAGATAGAAGCGCTCGTAATCAGGGAGTTTTCTTCCTGAACTTTCTTTTACATAGCCTATTTCACCATGCATAAAACCAACTGTTCCCCAGAATAGAGGTATATACCAGCCTGTTTCCGCCAAATATTTTGTAAAGCCGATATCACCGCCGATACCCGCATATTCCATACTTATACTGTGATTCTGGCCTTCCGTTGGATTAAAAATCCTGTCCCTCGAATCGTAACGCAGTATAGTGGATATACTGCTTAAAACATTTTCGCCTTCCATTTCCCAGATACTTTCTGAGGCGGCGTCTTCAATATTGGAAATATCACCAATCTCATATTTATATGATAAATAGAGCCTTGTAAAATCATAGACCGGATAGCCAAATCTCACACCACCGCCTATACTGTTCTTATCGTATGAGTCGTAATCTCTATCCCAGTTGTAAAAATCACAACCGGCTGATAATGGAATATCAAAAAGCCATGGTTCTGTAAAACTCAAGGTGTATCTGTTTGTTCTTCCGCCAATTTCTCCTTTCAGGTTTAGAATCTGGCCCCGTCCGAAAAGATTTTTCTGGGATATGGACGCCATTAGAAAGAGATTTTCAACGCTGCTGTAACCGCCCCCAAAACTAAAGGTGCCGGTCGGCTTTTCAGAAACATCGATTTTCAATATCATCCTTTCATCTGAGCTTCCCTTTATTGTATTAACCTTAATGTCCTCGAAGAAGTCAAGCCGGTAGAGATTGCGCATTCCTCTTTTTAATCGACGTCCGCTGAAAAGTTCCTGTTCATACACCTTAAGCTCGCGGCGTATGACTTTATCCCTTGTTTTTGTGTTGCCGGCAATAATAATTTTTTCAAAATATACCTGTTTGCCTTTTTTAATGACATAAATTATGTTTACCGTAAGTTGATCAAAATCTTTGTCAATACGTGGTGTTATTTCCGCGTATGCATATCCTTCGTCAGAGTATATGTCTGTGAGGGCAAGTACATCATTTCGAACAACTTCACGGTTGAAAAACTCTTCTTTTTTTATCTTAAGTTTTTTGGCCAATTCTTCTTGTGACAGAACTATGTCTCCTTCGATATAAACCTTTCCAACCTTGAACCGTAGTCCTTCATCTATTTTTATCGTAATATATATCCACTTGTCCTTATAGTCGATCTGCGGCTCTCCAATCCTGGCCTGTATATATCCGTTATTATGATAAAAAGCCGAAAGCCCTGCAATGCCCTGATTAAGATCTTCTATATTCAGCTCTCCGGATGAAGTCAGCCACGAAAAAAAACCCTTTTCCGAGGTTTTCATCAGGCTCTTGAGTTTGTCGCTGTCAAATGCATTGTTTCCTTCAAATATTATTTCTTTTATTTGAACTTTTTCGCCTTCTTCAATGATAAATTCAAGGTCTGCCTGATTGTGTTCAAGTTGCTTTAAATCGTAATCCACCTTAATATTATGATAGTTCTTTTCCTTGTAGAGTTCTTCTATCCGTCTGATATTGCTGTTTATCTTAAATATATTTAAAATTGAGCCTGTCCTGATGTTTAAATACTCCTTTATTTCTTCATCTTCATAAACTTTGTTGCCTTTAATGTTGATTACCCTGATAGTCGGTTTTTCTTTGACTTTGAATATAATTATTTTTCCTTCAGGTTTATCATTAGACTCAATCCTGATGTTTTCAAAATAACCCATTGAATATACAGACTTTAAGTCCTCTGAAATCTTTTTGGCATTGAAGATGTCACCCTGTTTTGTTTTTATGTATTTTTTTATGGCATCCGTTTCTATACGTTTATTTCCTTCAACAAGCACAGCGGCAATTTTTTCATACTTGAAAATTCCAACACCAAGGTTTTCTGAAAGTTTTTTTACGCTTTCGAACAGGTTTTCTATGCCTTTTCCTTCAACAAATAAAATGGTTGGCGGCTCATTATTAAAAGATTCTATCATTTTTGCGTCTATGCTGAATTTTTGTCCCAGCCGGGTCAGGCTTCCCCAGACAACATAATCAGCTCCGCTCTTAATGCCGAGATTTCTCATTCCGGCTACGCTTTTTGGCTGATTTTCTAAAGTAAAATCCGAGATGCTATCGGTTTCTATTATAATAGCGCCGTTCTGTTTAAAATGATTTTTTAATACCCCGGGGATTTCAGTTTTAAGATATGACAGGTCTTGTTGTGAGTGGATTTCAAAAGGCAGCACTAAGACTCGAACTGTTTCCAGAGAATATACTCCTCCGGCCGGAAGAAATAAAATTATTGCCATTAGAAGCAGGTTTAAACATTTTTGCATATAGAATACGGCATCCTTCATAGCAAGCCAAAAGTAATTTACACTTTTTCGACCTGTGCGGTTAGCTTTTAGCCATTAGCAGTTAGCTTTTGGATAAAACTGTTCAACATCCTCTTTACCTCATTGACCTGTTGATTAAGTTCTCTA
>DAOUSD010000070.1 GCA_030627405.1 Deltaproteobacteria bacterium | reverse complement strand
GGGCAAAAAACAATAAGAACTGGTATTATTATAGAGAGCTGTCTGCTGCTGTCAGGCATTTGAGCATTGGCAGCTATTCTCAGAAACACATTTTAAATCGCCTTGTTTTTTATGATCTTGTGAATACCGAAGATTTTGAGAGAGAAGGCATGGCAACATTTAATTTTTTGACAAAGTCTCTAATTAAACTGGCACCGGTTGTCCTTGGCGAAGCCCGTCGACTGAACATAGCTGTACCAGATGATAATTTCGATACTTTTGAATTCCCGGGTGTTACAACAAATGATTTACTTAATTATGATATTGATGATGAAGACAAAGACCTGCAGAAGAAGAATATAGTTAAAATTGCCAGCGAGTTTCTAAGTATTGTGAGAGATTTCGATCATCTTGGTTTTTATGAACCCTATGATTTGAAAAAGATATTGGAGATTGTTCCCGACAAGATCAACGAGGTTGAGATAAGACGGTTTGAGATGCTCGTACACAATCTTCAGTCTGCTTTTGATACATATGTAATACATGGTGGATACAGGTTTGGTAACAGGAAGCTCAAGGATCTCCGCGGTTGTTTTTCAGTTGTATTTCATCTTCTTCAAATGACAGGGAGGCTTCTGCATTTTCATGAGCGCCACCTTCATGAGGCAGGTTATAAGAACATCTACAAAAAGGTTCAGGAACAGCTATCATTACTTGTTGATCCTGAAGTTCTCCTTGATCGGACAATTAATTACGGACTTTATTATGTCTGTCACTTCCTGACAACCGGTAAAGACCTGGCCGGTAAGATATTGAATGAAAACATTGAGCGTTCTTCAATTACTGTAGGCATTCCAGTTAAACTGGGTTTCCACAGCAGGCCCAGTCTTCTGGTTGCCAAGATTGTTCAGCACTACGGTGGTCAGGTAGAACTTTGTGCTGGAGAAGACAGGTTTGATGCAAGCAGCGTTCTTGATATACAGTGGGCTGGAGGAATGATCCAGAAGGAAGACATAACTGAGGTTAGATTTGAAGGAGATGTTCGTGCGTTAAGAGACATTAAAATCCTTACCAGTGTCAATTATGGTGAGGATACAATGGGAAAAGGCGTATCTCTTCCAAAAGAGCTTGGTTACTTAAAATAATGCAACCTGTGCGGTTAGCCGTTAGCATTGAAAAGGGATGGAAATGAGAGATTTTAGAGAACTTAAACAACAGATCAATGAAGTAAAGAGGATGTTGAACAGTTTTATCCAAAAGCTAACAGCTAATGGCTAAAAGCTAACCGCACAGGTCGAAATGTTTCAGTCGTTGCATAGTTCATTGAAAAAACTGTGAACCGACAACCGTGAACTGTTACTATCCAATATGATAAAGGTCATCGGTATAGATCCAGGTCTGGCTGCAACCGGCATTGGCATCGTTAGAGGAATGGAGTTTAAAGTTGATGCTTTTTCATATGGCAGTATTAATACCTCAAAAAATATTTCTTTGCCGACCCGTCTTGACCAAATCTTTTCTAAGATTATCCTGATTTTAAAGGATGAAAAACCGGATCTAATGGTTGTAGAAGATGTTTTTTCTTTGGAAAAGTATCCAAAATCCGGAATTATACTGGGAAAGGTTTCAGGTGTTGTCCTTCTTGCCGGATGCCGGGCTGACGTGCCTTCAATCGAGATTCCAGTTCGTGAAGCAAAGCAGGTTTTGACTGGAAACGGAAATGCAAGTAAAATGCAACTTGAAAAATCTGTAAGACACTTAGTTAGCTTAACAACTCCCATTAGACCTTACCATGCATCCGATGCCTTGAGCCTGGCACTTATAGGCTTATTTCGTTACAAAAAATGCATCGGCCAAAATTTACGAGGCAAAGCGTAGCATCCGTGATAAGTTATATTGAAGGAAAACTATTAAAAAAAGAAGAAGAGCGGATAACTATCCTTGCTAATCAGATAGGATATGAAATCCTGCTGCCTGCAATCGTAATGGATACTCTTAAAACAAAGGCAGAGGGAGAAGAGATATCTCTTTATATTTACTATCACCAGACTGAACGACAACCAAAACCTGTTTTAATCGGCTTTAATCTGGAAATCGAAAAAGAATTTTTTCAGCATTTTATTTCTGTTGAAGCTATAGGCCCCCTTAAGGCGGTCAAAGCGCTTAATATCCCCGTCCGTGAAATAGCAAATGCCATTGAATCAAAAGATGCGGCTAAACTTAAACAATTAAAAGGCATTGGAACAAGAACCGCACAGAAAATTATTGCCTCACTTAAAGGGAAAATGGATAAATTCGTTTTAACTGCCATGGACGGGTTCGATGAAATAGGGATTACGGAAGATATTTCAAAACAGATGCTGAATGTGCTGGTTTCTCAGCTTGGTCACAAGACTAAGGATGCAAAAGGTATGATTGCTGAAGCAGTGAAACGTAACAGAACGATTTCTACATTTGAAGAACTCTTTGAAGAAGTATATCGTGGTGTTGATAACAAATAAAACAACCACCAATGCAACCACATGAAATAATAAAATATATCCCGATTTTTGAAACATTAAGAGATTCTGACCTAAATGACCTTGTTGGTTCCCTTCGCCTGAAATCGTTGAAACAGGTGCAGAGCCTTTATGCATTCTCACCCTGGAGCATGGGAAATAGAAACTAAGGGGGTAGAATATGAAAAAATATTCAATTTTATCAATGATAGTTGCAGTTCTATTAATTTTGCCTGCCTATGGATTCTGTAATGAATGGCAGGAAGTCGTTGAAAATATTGGAAACGGCAGCATCAACTGGACAAAAGGAATAGTTCAGGCCACGGGTATCTGTGCTTCTCCGGAAGAAGACTATGGCAAACAACCCCAGGAAAGGTCTATGGCTCTGAAAGCCGCACAGCTTGATGCTATGCGCAACCTGCTTGAAGTTACACAAGCAGTAAGGATTGATTCCGCTACCGTTGTCAAAAACTTTTCCGTTACAGATGATGTAATAATGGCCAAAGTAAGCGGCATGGTAAAAGGAGCTCAGATTGTTAAACAGGAATATCTGTCGGACGGAACAGTAGAAGTTACAATGCAGATGAGCCTTCATGGAGGTTTTGCCCAATTAGTTCTTCCGCAGGAAATTAAACAGATTGAGCCCATTAAATCGGTTCCTTCTTTATCAGTTGAGCCGCCAAAACCATCTCCCGCCATACTTTCTAAAACCGCAGAAAAGCCAACATCCGAAATATATACAGGTTTGGTAGTTAATGCCAGGGGACTTAACGTAAGGCCTGCCATGTCTTCAAAAATAATTGATGAAAATGGACAGGAAGTTTACGGTTCGGCCTTTGTCAGCCGTGAATATGCTGTACAGCAAGGAATGAGCGGTTATGCAAAAGATATGACGGCAGCAGAGAGCGATCCAAGAGTTACAAATAATCCTTTGACTGTAAAAGGGTTAAAAACTGAAGGGCCCGGCAAGGCTGATATAGTAATCAGCAACGCAGATGCTTTTAAGCTGAGAAGCGCTTCCGAGCATCTATCATTCATGAAAAAATGCCGTGTAATGATCGTTGTTGATTAGGGCTCGGTAAAAAAATATATTATGAAATTTTCCATGGCGGAATTGATTTGGATAAAGACCTGTAAACAGCATCTGCCTTCAGCGACATATTTTTTTTATCCGAATCTTCTTTTTCACAAAATACTTTAAGAGAAATATGAAATTTCCGCTTTTTTTCATTAAATATCACAATTTCACAATAATTACCTCTATCATAAATGAATTTGTATGGATAATCTTTTCTTTCAGAAAGCAATGTTGCACGGTAAACCTCGTCAAATGTTAATGGAATATGTCCAAAACATATATCATTATGCTCTGGAGGTACATTTACACCAAGTTCATCTGCAAACTGCTCAAGTTCCTCTCGTGTGCAGTCAATAGTCCTGTAATGTCTTCTATCTGATATTTCCTCGCATTCACGGCGAATATACTCCAAAAGAAAAGGACCTATCATCTTCTCCAGGCCGGGATCAATTCTGTTCTTTTTCTTCTGATATTTCTTTAATCTATTATAATTTATAATTGCTCTTTTTAATCCACGAAAAATCGATGATCTCCTGTTTGCGAACTTGAGATCTCGCAATATAATGGTTTTGAAACGGTTTATTGCTGCATCCTCCAGGTGTTTAATATCTGATGAAGTCAGAGTCAGCCTTGGGCCTTCTTTTTCCTCCGTAAGATAAAAAAGAGCTTCATAAAAAGCCACTTCCGGCATCTCCCCGGAATTCTCAATCCAATCGACTTCCTGTTCCAGATAGCTTTCCCTGGAATTCACTTTTTATCACGCTCCCGCTTTTTAGTTATCTGATACTCTTCTCAATTTTCTTTAAAGCTTCTCTTGCGGCGTCTCTTACTTCACCATGGTATATCCCGTTGTATGATATATTTTCCAGCTCAGGAACTATTTCGATATTTCCGGTTTCTCCTAAAATATATATAATATCGCCCTTAATCCGGTCCTCAACACTTTGGAACTGCTCCCACAGGGGATTAATAACCTGGCCGGCCAGTGCATTATTTTTCTCAACAATATATTCGAATGCCACCATTGCACCAAGACGAACCGGCCATTTTTCATGAACAAGTGTATTAATAAAGGCGGGGAAAATAGAGTTATGGTCAAGCATCATTTCTGCTACCTGATCGGCATTACCTTCTTTTAACAAACTGATAATTGATGAGGTGCTAAGATTGGAAGGGTTGCGGTTAAGTATTATCTCAACTATTTCGTTAAGATTTGTAGTACCGGTCCATCGGAAGTTTTCATCCAGCAAAAGCGTTGGTGCGGATCGAATATTATTCAGGTCTGCAATTTCAGGGAAAAGTGTGCCGTCAATAATTTCAAGCTTTATTAACTCATTTGCAAAAGTAAGGGGAATAAGTTGCTTAACACTTTTCGGGCAAAAAGGACATTGTTTTGCTATATATAATTTAAGATCAGCGGGAATTTTAACTTTATCAAGTCGATTTTGTACTTCGCCGGTTAATTTAAACGAATTGCCGGCAAGTAAACTCAGTGCTTCAAGAAATGGCTCTAATTCAGCATCAAGAGGTATTGCATGGTAAAATACACTTCTGCCCACCTTGATAGCAGGCACCTGGTTTTCATCATCCTTGATTTGATTAATGCTGAGTTTGGAAGCAAGGTTTGATAATTTGTCACTGAATTCTTTAAACTCCGTACTTCTTCCATCTTTCGTCAAAATAAGATCTATTTCGATTTTACCGGATAATCCATCATTCCAACTTTTAATCGTTTTTTCTTCCTGTGATGTCATTGCTATTCCTTGTTATGACCTTGATCGAAAACATAGCCGATTGAACGGAGGCTTTTAAAATGCACCGGCTTTTTGGGATTATCCTCAAAATACTTTCTAAACCTCACAATGAAATTATCTACAGTTCTGGTTGTCGTATCTCTATTGTAACCCCAGCCTATTTCCAAAAGTTTGCTTCTGGAAAGCGGCTTACCGCTATTTGCAATAAAAAGTTTTAAAAGTTTTACTTCCTGCTCCGTCAGATTTATTTTTCCGCATTTACAGTCTGCAACTAAAGTCTCAAAATTGATGTGGTTGCCTCCAAAAGCATAGGTTTTCGGTAATAAAGCAAGACCGGAGCCGTTTATACCATTTCGCACATGGTTCCAGGATCCCCTGGTTAAAAGTCTCTCAACTCTCAGCAGAAACTCTTCGAGGTTGAAAGGCTTTGAAAGATAGTCATCCACCCCATAAGAAAAACCTTTTATCTTGTCATCGGGTTCGCCCTTAGCTGATAAAATAAGTATAGGAATCCGTTCATCCTCAAGACGGATATTCTGAAGCACGGACAATCCGTCAATTCCCGGCAGCATTATATCAAGCACTATCAGATCCGGCACCCATTCTTTCCATTTTTTAAGGCCTGAAACACCGTCTGAAGCAATAATTACATCATATCCCTGGAGTGAAAGATTCAATTTTAAACCTTCCGCTATATGTGTCTCATCTTCAATTACAAGAATACGCCTCTTATCGGCATCATTCATGGAAGCACTCCGCAATATACTCAAGATCTATTGGGCAAAATTAAAGTAAAAACCGATCCTTTTCCTATTCCTTTACTTTCCGCAATGACTTTTCCTTTATGGATTCGAGCAATATTCTGGACAAGATGCAGGCCAAGACCGCTGCCCTTTGCCGACATATTATCAGACCGACCGGCCTGATAAAATTTCCTGAATATTTTCTTGGTTTCATTCTTATTAAATCCAATCCCGTTGTCCTCAAAATGTATATGTAATTCACGCTTTTTGGGCTCAAAAGTAATATCTATTTGGGGTTTTTCCGACGCGTTATATTTAACGGCATTTGTCAAAAGATTCATAAGGAGCATCTCAAATAAAGACAAATCTATCCGACAAGAGAATGAACGGTCGGATGGATTATGAATATTTATCTCGCAATTCTGGAAAAGATGGTTGTTGTTTTTAAGAAATTGTTTAACTGCTTGATTGATATCTACTATAGAAAAATTTCCTTTATAATTCCTGCTTTGAATTCTGGCAAGGTTCAATATACGGTTTATGTTGTCAGAAAGCTGGGTTACATCCTGAATCATATAGCGGATGTATTTAAGCCGATCTTCTCTGGAAAGCTCATACTTTAAAAATGTTTCCAGATATAACTTCAAAGAAGTAACCGGAGTTTTCAGCTCATGTGTAAAATTGTTGATGAAATTATGCTGCAATCTATAGAGTTGTGCTGTTTTCTGGGTATATACAAATATCATCAATATACCCATAAGAATTATACCAACAAGAATCGAAAGAACCATAATAACTACCCATGTCTGAGGTTCCAAAACCTGACTGGGATCAAGGTTAAATCTTAATATAACGGCTTTAAGTCCTGTGCTGACCTCCATGTACCAGTAGATATACAGGAACAGAGACAATGCCAGGGCTACTACCGATAAAATAAAGATAAGAATCGGATAAAAAAACAGTTTTGATTTATTCATAATATGTCGTTATATATAGACTTTCAGATAATTCATTTCACAAGGATAGAAGGAAAAATCTGAGTAAGTCGTACGTTGTCGAAGATTTTGACTGATAACACTGTGAAATTATTCGACCTGTGCGGTTAGCCTTTAGCCATTAGCGGTTAGCTTTTGGATAAAACTGTTCAACATCCTCTTTACCTCATTGACCTGTTGATTAAGTTCTCTATATGTTTCATCCTGTATATAATTGAGATCGCAAGCGAGAAGCATCTG
>DAOUSD010000135.1 GCA_030627405.1 Deltaproteobacteria bacterium | reverse complement strand
TTACCTCATTGACCTGTTGATTAAGTTCTCTAAAATCTCTCATTTCCATCCCTTTTCAATGCTAACGGCTAAACGCTAATGGCTAACCGCACAGGTTGCAACTTTTGGCTCGCGGGATAGAGCGATAATTCCCGTTTTAGCGATTTCCTTGATTCCTAAAGGTTTCAGGAGACTCAATATGGCAGACAGTTTGTCTTCATCTCCTGTTATTTCAATAGTGTAATGTTCCAGTCCGACATCTATTATTTTAGCTCTGAAGATATCGACTATTCTAAGTATTTCAGCTCGGTGTTCGGGTTTGGCGTTAACCTTTATAAGAGCCATCTCTCTTTGAACAAATTCCGTGCCTGTGAGTTCGATTACTTTCATTACATTTATGAGCTTGTGAAGCTGCTTCATAATTTGTTCCAGAACAACCTTGTTCGCCGTAGCGACAATTGTAACCCTTGATACATGAGGTTCGGTAGTTTCGGCAACGCATAGACTGTCGATATTATAGCCCCTTCCACCGAATAATCCTGAGATTCTGGAAAGTACGCCGGGCTGGTTCTCAACCAAAATCGAAAGTACATGTTTTTCTTCTATCATGATTAATATCCTTATTTATGTAGCATAGTGTTCAACTTATGTTAAACAAGCAGCATTTCTGTTATTGGCGCACCTGCAGGAACCATGGGATAAACGCATTCTTCCCGTTCTACAACAAAATCCATGATTACTGCTTTAGGAGTGGAAAGACCTTTTTTGAGTACTTTTTCAACTTCATCCGGTCTTGTAGCTCTTAATCCTACTGCTCCATAAGCCTCAGCCAGTTTAACAAAGTCCGGAGTATGTTCCATACCTGTTTGTGAATAACGCTTTTCGTAAAAAAGCTCCTGCCATTGCCTGACCATGCCAAGATAATTATTGTTCAAGATTACAACCTTAACCGGAAGACCGCATTGGGCAACAGTTGCCATTTCCTGGATATTCATCTGAATACTGCCATCTCCTGCAATATCAACTACAAGTTTTTTGGGGCAGGCCAATTGAGCTCCTATTGCTGCAGGAAGTCCAAAACCCATTACACCCAAACCACCGGAAGTAATAAAATGATTGGGTTTGTCAAAATGATAATACTGGGCGGCCCACATTTGATTCTGGCCTACTTCAGTAGTTATTATAGCTTTTCCCCCGGTTAGTTCGTAAAGCTTTTCCACAACATATTGAGGCTTGATAACTTTTTCCTGAGTATATGCCAGGGGTTTTGTTTTTTTCCACTTATCAATCTCTTCAAGCCATTTTTCTCTTTTTTCGTTTAAATCACCCAGATCTTCCTTGTCTAAAAGCTTATTAAGTTGTCCAAGTGTTGTTTTACAGTCCCCGACAATAGGAACAGTAACAGGAACATTTTTTTGTATTGATGTCGGATCAATATCTATGTGTATTATTTTTGCCTGTGAAGCAAATTCATCGGTTTTTCCTGTAACACGATCATCAAAACGAACACCAATACCTATCATCAGGTCACAAGCTCCTGTTGACATGTTTGCCCTGTATGTACCATGCATGCCTAACATCCCAAGCCACAGAGGATCTGTACCAGGGAATGCCCCCAATCCCATTAAGGAAGCTGTCAAAGGAGTTTTGATTTTTTGTGCGAATTCTGTAAGCTCTTTTGAAGCTTTTGAAAGAACAACTCCGCCTCCGGCAAAAATAAGCGGCCTTTTGGCATTCTTTATAAGACTTACTGCTTTGCTAAGCTGCCTGATATTTGGCTTATATGTAGGATTGTAAGACTTTAAATGAATCTTTTTTATTGGCGTATAATCAACTTTGGTTGCTGCGACATTCTTGGGAATATCTATCAGAACAGGTCCGGGACGTCCTGACTGAGCAATATAAAAAGCTTCTTTTACAACCCTTGCCAGATCTTTAGTATTTTTAACAAGGTAATTGTGTTTTGTGCATGGTCTTGTTATCCCAACAATATCCACTTCCTGAAAAGCATCGTTTCCAATAAGCTGGGTGGGGACCTGGCCGGTAAATATAACAATTGGAATTGAATCCATATAGGCGGACGCTATTCCTGTAACTGTATTGGTTGCTCCGGGACCGGAAGTAACAAGAACGACTCCCACTCCGCCGCTGGCTCTTGCATAACCGTCAGCAGCATGTACCGCACCCTGTTCATGGCGCACAAGGACATGATGTATATCGGTCTTGGCAAGTTCATCATAGATATCTATGACAGCGCCACCCGGAAATCCAAAAATAGTTTTTACGCCTTCTTCCTTTAGTACTTCCATAAGGATTTGTGCACCTGTAAGTTGCATGATAAAAATTTCCTTTCAATTTGCGGGTTATGGATTACGAGCTTTTTACTTGAAAACTGCTCCATCGCTGGCAGATGAAACCATGCGCGCGTATCTGGCCATATAGCCATGGGTTATCTTTGGCTTCGGGCGAGACCACTTCGATAATCTATTTTGTATCTCTTCTTCAGATACTTTGAGCGTTATATTTTTTCCGGGAATATCTATAGAAATCAGATCACCTTCCTGTATAATTGCAATAGGCCCGCCCTGCATAGCTTCAGGAGAAATATGTCCTATTGCGGCACCCCTTGTGCCCCCGGAAAAACGGCCGTCTGTAAGAAGTGCGACATAAGCATCCAGTTTCATACCTGCAATTGCCGAAGTCGGAGTCAACATTTCGCGCATACCAGGACCGCCCATTGGTCCCTCATAGCGGATTACAATAACATCTCCTTTTTTTATTTTGTTCTCCATTATTGCTTTACCGGCATCTTCTTCTGAATCAAATACTCTGGCAGGGCCTTCATGGCATAACATTTCATCAAGAACCGCTGATTGTTTTATAACACATCCATCCGGGGCAAGGTTGCCGAACATTACAGCAAGTCCGCCCTGGGAGTGATAGGGATTGTTGATTGAACGAATTACATTATTATCCAGTATCATTTTATCCCTGGTGTTTTCGCCAACTGTTTTGCCTGTTACTGTAATACATTCATCATTAATAAGCCCGGCTCCGGATAATTCCTTTATAACCGCACCTATTCCACCGGCACGGTTTAAGTCTTCCAGGTGGTCTTTTCCGCCAGGACTTAAGGAACAGAGATGAGGTGTAACCTTGCTTATTTCGTTAATCAGGTTGAGATCTATATCTACTCCAGCTTCTTTTGCTAAGGCTGTAAGATGCAGTACGGTATTGGTAGAGCAGCCCAATGCCATATCAATGGTGAGCGCATTTTTAAAGGCTTTTTTAGTCATTATTTTTTTTGGTGTAATATTTTTTTCAAGAAGGCTCATGATCTGCATCCCGGCTTCCTTGGCAAGACGGATTCTTGCGGCCATAACCGCAGGTATTGTTCCATTGCCGGGCAGACCCATTCCTATAGCTTCTGTCAGGCAGTTCATAGAGTTGGCAGTAAACATACCCGCACAGGATCCGCAAGTAGGGCAGGCGGCATCCTCAATTGCAGACAGCTCTTTTTCAGTCATTTTTCCCGAAAGCACCGCACCAACAGCTTCAAAGACAGTGACAAGATCTATTTTTTCAGAGCCGGCTTTTTCAGGACGCTCTCCAGCAAGCATTGGCCCTCCGCTTATTACAATGGTGGGGATGTCCAGACGTGCTGCAGCCATAAGCATCCCTGGAACAATTTTGTCACAGTTTGTAACCATTATCATTGCATCAAATGCATGAGCAACAGCCATAACCTCTATGGAGTCGGCAATCAGTTCTCTGCTGCCGAGGGAATATTTCATGCCTGTATGATTCATGGCAATGCCGTCGCAAACACCAATGGTCCCGAATTCAATCGGAGTGCCTCCTGCCATGTAAACTCCAGCCTTTACGGCTTCAACAATTTTATCAAGATATATATGGCCGGGGATGATACTGTTTGCCGAGTTGGCAATACCTATGAGGGGCCTTTTAATTTCAGAATCCGTATAGCCCATTGCCTTAAATAGACTGCGGTGTGGGGCTCTTTCAATACCTTTTTTTACATTATCACTTTTCATTTGAGAATCTCCATAATAAAAAATCCGTTATTAGCTTTTGGGGCTGATAACGGATTTTTTAGGATTGGTTAATTTAATTAAATAGTTATCAGCCCATTTCCTCGTGGCAGGATAATACACCTACAACGAGGATAATAATTAGACCAATAACGATTAGTTCAGTTGCTTTTTTTATCATGTTAACTACCTGAATTTAAATTAAGCTCGACACGTAACAATCTAAATTAAGAATGTCAAGCATTTTGTAACCAAGTTGAGCGATTTTCAAAAATATGTTCCATTGGTAATATTGATCAATATCCTATCAACGATCCGAGCAGAAAAACTGAACGATATATGACTCTGTTGATTTACTCCGATATCAACATTGCTCCAATTATAGTTTTTGGAGGTTCGAAAATTGTGAACTTGCAAAACAAGGCAACAATTTACTCTCAAAAGTGCGCAATAAGGTCTATTGGAAATCGCTTTTTGTAAATATATAGCTCATACACGCATAAGTATGTAAGCATTTTCTTTGGTCAAGGTGAAATCAGTTATCCATGTGTTATGATAAGTTATTTCGTCCACGTTCCTTAGCAGCATCTTCTACAAAATTAAAGAGGAACTTATGATCTCCGGGCTTGACACCAAGAATATAGTGGAGGTTATGTTTCTTCAGTTCTCTGATGTGGGGTGCATTGGGACTTAAACCCTCATTGGTGGGGCTTTGGTGCCATGGCCGGGTTTATCCATGGCCCAAACCTCTGATCCACGACATGACAAGGACATTTAAGGCTATAAGAAGGAAACATATCTGATATGCCATTGCTGCCGGCCGCTTCACAACAACACCGTAAAAAGCCCCCAGAATAAGCCCTGCCATAAAGCCAAAGAAGTGAGCCGTCAAATCAGTATGCTCTCCTCCTGAACCAAGAATACCAAGGAGGGCCAGCCCCGCACCGAGGGGAAGCCATGCCTTCATTCGCCGGTCAGGCAGCCTGAACTTCTTGAAAAACTGGTGCGCGGCCAGGATGCCGACTGCTCCAAAGACAGCGGTCGAGGCCCCAATCGAAAGATGACCTGTCTTGTACAAGACAGCATTCATCAGATTGCCTAATACGCCGGTGGCAAGGATCATAAACCAGCCGACACCCCGACCCGTGATGGTGCAGACAGCGGTACCAAATATAGCAATGCCGAGCATGTTGCCCGCAAGGTGCACGGCGTTTGCATGAATCATCAGGGAGGTCACGCTTCTGTATAATTCTCCGCGCAAAATGTGAAGGGCCGATGACCCATACATCCTGGCGATGACCTCACCATCATTGCCTGTTGTGATGGCCACATGGGATGCCAGCAATATAGCAGATACCCACAGTCCCGTGAATGTTTTGTGATATTCATGACAAAATGATTCATCTGTTACATGGAAATCCCGGTTCTCTTTAAGGTATTGTTCGATCGTGTTTATGGCCTTTTCGTGCTCCGTATCATTCACCAATATATCCCACCCGTGCTTTCCTTTTTTCGAGTGGTGTGAAATGCCGGATGAGGAGAGTACCAGCCGGTATGTATCGGCCTGATCTGCTGAGAGATGCTCAAATATTATAACCATAAAAAGGGGCTTTCTTAGAAAAAGGTTGCATTTTTTCTTTAATTTTAAAAATAGCATATTAAAGGATAAAGGACAAAGAGTTAGTTAGTGCCCGAACGAAAACTAGAAAATTTTTTCAAGTTCAAGGAAAGCGCAAATTTTAACCACTGGGATATATTGATTATTTCGAGGATTAACATTTAAGCCTGACACAGAAATTGGAAAAATCAGCAGTTTTCGTTCA
>DAOUSD010000215.1 GCA_030627405.1 Deltaproteobacteria bacterium | reverse complement strand
GAAAAGAGGCGGTCGAGGCTGTTCAGAGAAGTCGTTTCGATGCTGTGCTTATGGACATCCAGATGCCTGAAATGGATGGATATGAGGCAACAAGAATGATCCGGAAGGAGCTTAAGCTTAAATCACTTCCAATCATTGCCATGACTGCTCATGCCATGAAAGGTGATGAGGAAAAGTGCCTGAAAGCAGGAATGGATGGTTACGTCTCCAAACCCATCAGTCAGGACAGACTATTCCATACTATATGGAAATCAATGAAACACCAGAAAAAAGCGCTGTATTCTGGGGAGCCGGAAACCCCGGAAGCTATAGACAATAAAGGTGCACAAACCGAAGAACTCCCGGAAAGACTCCCGGGAATCAATATTCAGGATGCCCTGAGCGCACTGAATATAGACAAGGCGGTTTTCAAACACATACTCACAGGATTTCTAAAAAACAATAGAGAGAGTGCAAACAAAATAAGAGATGCTTTTGACAAAAAGGACCGGGAATCACTTGTGCAGATAGTTCACAGTCTAAAAGGCAGCGCCGGTAGTATCGGAGCAGATGAGTTGTATAAAGCAGCTCGGGAACTCGAAACAGCCGGCAGAGAGGGAGCAGCGACATCTGTTTTGCTCGAAAGAGTGGAAACTGCTTTGAACCTGGTTTTGGAATCACTGCAAATGCTTACTGATACCTCAAAAATTGAGCCTTTACCCGGCAAAGAGCGTGGACCGACTCTCGGCGTAGATCCAGCGCAGGTCATGCCGGTACTGAAACAGCTTGCCGATGCCCTGGATCTTGCTGAGCCCGAAGAGATTAAAAAACATATGGAAGTCGTCAGAAAATATCTCGACATCTCAATCCTCGAAAATCTTGAAGACCAGGTAAATGACTATGAATATGACAAAGCTCTGAAAATGCTCAAAGGGATTATGGAAAAGATGGAGAGTCGGTTAGAACAAAAAGGTGACAATAGTGGAAAAAATTAAGCCTCTGGTTTTGATTGTTGATGACAACCCAACAAATATTGATCTATTGGTAAACACATTAAAGAACGACTACCGGCTGGGTGTTGCCAAAAATGGACAACAAGCGCTTGATTATACAGAAAAGCACCTGCCGGATCTGATCCTCCTGGACATCATGATGCCTGGGATGAATGGATACGAGGTATGTACCAGACTCAAGGCAGCCACTCGAACAAAAGACATTCCAGTAATTTTCATCACTGCGATGACTGAAACAGCGCACAAAACCCGAGCTTTTGAAGCAGGCGCTCTGGATTACATCACCAAGCCTTTTCATACAGCAGAAGTAAAAGCAAGGGTCAGAACACATCTGTCTTTAAAAAAGGCGCGTGAGCATGAGATATATATCGCCTCCAAAATCCAGAGAACTCTTCTGCTTGGTAAACCGCCAAGCGATATTAATGGAATACAGATAGCTCAGTTGACGATTCCTTCACAAAAAGTCGATGGCGATTTCTATGACTTTTTTAAACTTAACAACCAGTGTTTTGATCTCGTGGTTGGAGATGTCATGGGCAAGGGGATTCCGGCAGCTTTGTTGGGAGCAGCTATAAAAAGTCATTTTTTGCGCGTTCTAAATGAACTGATTCGCCTGATTGACAAAAAGGAATTTCCCGATCCTGAAAAAATTATTTCATCAGTCCATTCCAGCATGATTGATCAACTGGAAGATCTGGAGACTTTTGTTACCCTGTGTTATGCTAGATTTGATATGGCAAAATATCTGCTTGGTTTTGTTGATTGCGGCCATATGCGAACTATCCACTTTCATGCTGATTCAAACAAATGCAGTCTGCTTCGGGGAGTGAACATGCCACTGGGCTTTCCTGAACAGGAACCTTTCAAGCAGACTTTGGTGCCTTTCAAACCAGGAGATCTCTTTGTTTTTTACTCGGACGGCCTGACAGAAGCCAAAAACCAGGACGGTGTTTTGTATGGCGAGAAACGTCTGGTCGATTTTGTGCAAAAAAACGCAACAATTGAACCCAAAGAGCTTGTAAATATTGTCCGAAAAGATGTTGTTGCGTTTTCACAATCCGACATTTTTGATGATGACCTCACGTGCGTGTTGGTCGGTATTGAGAAAAAATCTACGAGTAACGCTCTGTTAGATAAAGCAAAACTCGAAATCAAGAACGAACTGATAGAACTGGCACGAGTTCGAGCGTTTGTTCGGAATTTTTGTGAAGGTATCCCGGATCTTCCTCTTGATAACAACCGCATAAACTTGATCGAATTAGCTGTTACCGAAGTTACGACCAACATCATTAAACATGCATATGGTGAACATACTGGTGAACAAATTCAAATAAATGCCCTGCTGTCGGATGACAAGATTATTCTTCAATTTTACGATTGGGGCAAAGAATTTGATCCGAAATCGGTTCCACTGCCGGTATTTGACGGATCACAAAGTGGTGGATTCGGTCTTCATATCATTTCTCATACCGTAGATGAAGTGGTATACTCACGCGATGAAAAAGGGAGAAATTGCGTCTGCCTGAAAATTAAGTTATAGAGAGGATTAATATGAAATTGAGTACGGAAAAAATTGGCGATGTGACAGTTGTAACAGTGCTGACAGAAGTTCTGGATGCAAGCAATGCTGAAGAATTTAAAACAGCCACAGCTCCCATACTTGAAGAAAACAACAAGGTTGTGTTTGAAATAAGTCAAATAAAATTTATGGACAGTTCAGGATGTGGAACCCTGCTATCTTTCCTGAGGCAGTTGAAGAGTTCAAATGGAAATCTCAAGCTGTGCAGGGTACAAGAACCAGTCCGCGTGCTGTTTGAGCTTGTTCGAATTGATCGAATAAT
Source organism: Deltaproteobacteria bacterium (assembly GCA_030627405.1). Taxonomy (GTDB): domain Bacteria; phylum Desulfobacterota; class Desulfobacteria; order Desulfobacterales; family ETH-SRB1; genus B13-G4. Next base: position 1,549 of record DAOUSD010000215.1, on the reverse strand, counting down.
TGAAATCTTTGACACAAAAGAAGAGGCTGTAAAATCTTTTTAGCTCACCCGAAGGGCTTATGAACCATAATAATTAATCAACAATTGTTCTATCTTTTCTTCCAGCATTTCATATGAAAGATAACGCCATCCCAGCATATAGTTTTTCTCAACCATTTGAGCGAGTCGCTTAGAATTTTTTGCAAGGTTTTTTATTGTATCTATAGTGTCTTTTGTTATATAGTTATCAAAAGATATAACATCAAAACCTTTTGGTTCAATATCAGCCACAAAAATTGAATATCTATTAATCACTATAGGCTTTCTGAAATAGATTGATTCGACGAATGCATTGCCGTAACCTTCATATACTGACGGATAAGTTATAAGATCCGCATGTTGATAAACGTCCCATAATGTAAAAATTTTCCTGCCATTTTCGTCAAAACCTCTTTTAACGCCTATCCTGTCCGAGATTATTTTAAGGTCAACATCTATTAGTTTTACGAATTCTTCTATCCGCATTAAATAATCTTGCCCTTCATCTTCGGCTTTGTGAGTTATCACAAGAGAAGCCTTGGGATAATCAAGCCTTTTTACAAGCTCTAATGATATTTCTATTCCTTTTCTTGAAACAACCCTTGTTGGTTGAAGGACAAAAAAAGCGTCATCATCAAGACCGATTTCTTTTTTCAGGTCTCTGTTGAAATCATCTATTCCCGGGGGCAGTATTTTAAAATCAACAATATTTGGTATTAATGTCCAGCTTGCTCCTGTAAAACTGGCAAGCTTATGTCCTGCAATTGAATTAATTACCACATGTTGAATGTTAGGATGAACAGGTGGAAACGCAGCTCTTAAATAATCTGAAGCAACAGGGCTGTTAAATCTATCTCTTTCCCAGAAAAAATCATGATGGTGGGCAATTGTTGGAATTCCTGTTTCTATTATAAACTCAGTAATTGCAAGACCCAATGGAATATTTACTGGAATTGCCAAAGCATTTTGAACTATGAGAATTTCAAAACCAAACCTGGAATAATAATTTTTAATCTCCTCCTTTAGTTCTTCTTTTATTTGCTGAATTTTCCTGCTGATTTCAGAAGTTCGTTTTTTTTCAACAAATATAGCTTTTTGTAATTTTAAAATTTCTTCGTGTTTAAAATGAGCTTTAGGCACCAGGTAAGAAACTGAAGGATCCGTATCAAGCTCTCCTGCCATATAATACACGGAGCAACCCTTTGATGTAAGAACTTCCGCCCATTTCTTGGTTTCAAGTGAAACTCCGTCCAACCCGGCAATTCTTGTAGAAATAAAGCCAAAAGAAGGTTTTTTTCGATCCCAGATACTCATATTTATTGCTCTTTTCTTTATGTTAGAATTATTCAATGCACCTTTTACACGGCGCAAACCCCTCCCGGAAAGCATCCCATTTACTTGAAAAAAAGATTCTGTTTTTTAAGCCGGTTCTTTTTCCGAAAGTACATGTTTCAAGATGAAATCGTTTTGATTTTTTATTGCCCAAGTACCTGTTTTTTTCTTCTTTCCAATTCTTCCATATCCCCTTTTT